>SHAT01000029.1 GCA_004213175.1 Pseudomonadota bacterium
CCTTTAAATTAACTGTCTTAGCATCCATCAAATCTCCAGCAAAATCATGAGCTTCAATCCATTGTGTCGCGGGTGTGATTCGTAATTTTTTCAGCACTTTTTTTTCGTCTACAGATAAAGGAACCTCTTTGCTCTGTGCGTAAGGCACTGCGAAAACAAGCAATGCGAAAGACAGTAAAAAGTTCTGCAATATTTTTTTGGAAATAATTGAATTAAAACCATTCATGTTAATCAGTTGTAAAAGTTTTCAGCAGATCGGCATTTATTTTTGAGGAAAAGATTCTCTAGATCTTAAATATTAATTTTACGTCAAAACGGACGGCTTCACAATCAGCAATACAAAATATTCATCTGGAACATCTGCTAGCAGGAGGCCAGTTATAAATCACACGAATAAAATCATGGTTCTCAACAAAACCATTTTTTTTTAGTAATTCCGAAAATGCTCTTTGTCCTGTAGCATCCCCGATAGCCAACAAGATCAAAGAATCCCTGAATTGTTCCAGAAATTCCGTAGGAGGCAAATCAGGGAACCCCCAAGCCGGCCAGTTTTTGATTTTTCGGCCAGGAGGCCCCTGACGATTGTCTACAAAACCTAGCAGCTTGACATTCCTTTTTTCAAAACTTTGTGCAGCCTGCCTGCCCGTCGGTCCAGAACCAACTATGAGAACACCCCTACGATTTTTGAGTCTTCCAAACTTCAGCAAAAAATGTGCTTTTGCTTCAAACATCGCCGGACGTTTATACATTGCTTCACGCCTTGAGAGACGCCCAGAAGCATGATATTTACGTACAAGAATTTCCGGATATTTGCCAAATTTAGCACCTTTTCCGAATGCTCTTAAAATCACGTCATAATCCTCCGCCCACGGATTTTCGGAGTAACCATCTATTTTGTCAAATAATTCTTTCGTCGCAAAAAAGCTAGGATGTACAATTGGAGATTCCGCAAACAAATCACGCACTATCTGCTCATGAGAAATCAGGGAGTTGCTCCATGACTGATATTGAACGCCACTTTCCGGAAAAGTTCCAGAATCTGTGAAACCTTCTACCCTGCAACCAATCAAATCGAGTTCCGGATTTTTTTGCATGTACCTCAGTTGTTTTTCCAGACGGGTTTTCTCCATCCTATCGTCGGCATCCATACGTGCGATGTATTCTCCTCTACACTCCGACAATCCCGAGTTTAACGCGGAAACTATTCCATTTGCAGAAGTTTGAATTATCCGGACTCTTGGATCCCGTCTTTTCGCTTTTTTCAACAATTGCGGAGTTCCATCGGAGGATCCGTCATCTACAACCAACAGTTCATAATTTTCAAAACTCTGATTTGCAATGTCATCAAGACATTTGCCTAAGAAAGAGGCATCATTCCGCACAGGCATCAGAATAGAAATTAAAGGTGAGAAGTTCAAAGTATTATCCTGTAAAATCGGTTGCCAAAAGCAATTTTAGAATTTCATTCCGCCGGTTCTTTGGCTGATTGAGTAAAATCACAAAATAGCGTGGTTTACTTCCGGGTAAATAACCTGCTAGCGTTGAAACTCCATGCAAGGTTCCGGTTTTGTATAATATACCTTTATCTCCATGTAGCAGGTTTTTCTGTTCCGAAAAAGCTTTCAACATTTGCCAGATTGCTTCCGGTGTCAGTCGGTTTTTACGTGAGATTCCGGAGCCTTCCACAACATTGAATTGTTGATCCGGTATACCTAACTCATCACCCAAATATTCTTCCAGCGCACGTTTTCCTTTCTCTAGTGTGGCTGGTGCTCCATAACGTTGTATGCCGACGGTTAAAAAAAGTTGATTTGCCGTAAAATTATTGGAGTAGCGCATCATTCCTGAGATCAGATCGGTTAAACTGGCAGAATTCTTGTGTATGTAAATTAAGCTGTCTTCAGAAATTAACGGACGAAGAGTTATATTTTCTGAATCAAAAGAAAAACCTGCCTGAGCCAAAAAAGCATGAACAAGTTCTCCCGCGTAAGTTATTCCTGAGTTTGCCGGGATACTGATCCGGTGTTTTCCTGCTGACAAATTTTTTGCTAAGTGCTTAACCAAAGGTGTAATCGGAGTTTGTTTTTCTGCAGAGGTAACGAACCCTTTTGAGTCAATTTTCAAAAAAACTGTATTGAAATTAATCACCAGCGCACCATTAAGTGCATCGTATGGATTTGTTGAGAATTTAATTCCAGGTATTTTTATATTTGAACTGAAGACAGATGTGTCAAAAAATACTCCGCCCAGTTTTTTTGGCAGTCCGGATAACTGACCCAGTTTTTGCGCAATTATTTGCCATTCCTCTGATACCAGAAAAGGGTCCCCGTGACCTCTAATTCCGAGAATATGGTTTTCTGCCAAATAAAAATCCGTTCGGTAACGGAATTCTGGTCCGAGATAATGAAGCGCGGCCAATGCAGTGGCTATCTTAAGTACAGAAGCAGGAACCAACATCGGATTAGCCTCGGCAGGATAACGATAGAGAATATCCTTTTTGTCCGCGATCAAAACGCTACCGTGACGTACCAGAGATTTTAGTTTAAAATCCAGTTCGGTTTGAAATGATTTTGTATCTGCAGAAACAGGGGAAAATAGAAACACTAATCCTAACGCAAGCGCCGGAAAACGTATTTTTCCTTGCACAAGACAAGGCTTCTCATTAGGATGGATCATTGATTAAATCAAAAATTATTAATTCTAAAAAAGGCATCATGAGCACAAAAAAGATCCTCGTTACTCCAGGTGACGGAATTGGTCCCGAAGTTTCTGAACAGGCGGTTCAGGTTTTGAAAAATTTAGCCCCACGTTTCGGACTCCAGCTTGAGTTAACCGAAAAACCTGTGGGTGGTGCAGCATACGATTTGACCGGAACACCTATTCCGGATGAAACCCTCGAAGCAGCAAGAAATTCTGACGCGGTTTTACTAGGCGCTGTCGGTGGTCCCAAATGGGAATCTCTGGATTTTTCGGTACGGCCGGAACGCGGATTATTAAAATTACGTTCCGAATTGGAATTGTACGCAAATTTACGGCCTGCTGTAATATACGGTGATCTGGTCAATGCTTCAACACTTAAACCTGAAGTGGTTGACGGTGCGGACCTGATGGTGGTACGTGAACTGACCGGTGGAATTTATTTCGGACAGCCCCGCGGTGTAGAAGTTCGCAATGGAGAGCGTGTTGGATTTAACACACTTGTTTATTCAGAATCCGAAATTCGCCGTATTGCAAAAGTCGGTTTCGAAATTGCCATGAAACGTGGTAAAATACTGACTTCGGTTGATAAAGCAAATGTGCTTGAATCAACCGAACTTTGGCGCGAAATTGTTACTGAAGTAGGCAAAGATTTTCCAAAAGTAGAATTGAGTCACATGTACGCTGACAACGCGGCGATGCAAATTATCCGCAATCCGAAACAATTTGACACAATGGTAACAACGAATATGTTTGGAGACATCCTCAGTGATGCTGCAGCGATGATGACGGGGTCACTGGGCATGCTTCCATCTGCAAGCATCGGAGGAAACATTGGAATGTACGAACCGGTCCACGGATCAGCACCTGACATTTCCGGGCAAGACAAAGCCAATCCGCTAGCCATGATTCTTTCAGTCGGAATGATGCTGCGCTATTCCTTTGACCTCGGTGAGGCCGACGAAATCGTCAAACAAGCTGTAGTAAAAACCCTTGAGACTTACCGTACCGGCGACATTATGGCTGAAGGAAAAACTCTCATCGGTTGCCAGGAGATGGGTGAAAGGGTCCTTCAATTTTTGGAACAAGAATAATCTTGAGTTCTTTTCTCTCAAAAGGAAAAATGTTATTTTTCAGGCTCCGCTTTCAGGTGTTTCGCCTAAAGTTGCGCTGGGACAAAATAATACAAAAAATACTGGAATTATTAGTACAGCGCTGGCTACTGAAAGGCGACTCACTATTTAATTATTTCAATAAGACTCAACCTTATTTACGCCAAAAAAAACAAACCATTCTTGAGCAATCTTCAGGGCGTAAAGTTATATTTTTTACTTTTCGTACCCTTCATTTTCTGGATTTCTTTGCACCAATTGACTTAGCTCTGAATCATTTTTTCCCCGAAAAATATGATGTTTTTTACATTGATTTTTCCACAACAGTGCATCGTATTGGCAAAGGATTTGGATACCTACAATTTCGCCAAGAAGTAGAAGAACGTCTGCTGCAGTTGAACATCTCACCATTGCGGCATTTTTCACATGATGAATTAGCAGAATATAAATCTTTTCCCGAAGCTTCAGTTCATGTAACCTGTGAATCAATCAGGCAGGAAACATTTTCTGTTGCAGATCGCATCTACCTACCACATTATGTACTGCCTAAAGCAATTGACCTCGATCTGCCGAAAAATATTAAATTCAACCATGTCTTTCTTCCTACTCGACCACCTTACTCATACAGGCAGCTCAACGACAAGTCTAGTGCTGACCTGGAACGACTTAAGGAAGACTTACACATTCACCACGTGGGCTATCCAAAACTTCAGGCTGCTTCTAGCCCCGTAAGCTGTTTCCCCGATTCAGATCATCCAGTAGTACTTTATGCACCTTCATTGGAAATTAGCTTACTGTTCAATGCACTGGACAGGGGACTCCTTAAAATTTTTAAAAAGATGTCCCAATGTAATTTTGTTATCAAACTACATCCTTCTCTTGCATCACGCAGACATTATGTTACAGCATTTATTCGTCAAGAAATAAAAGGTCTTGAGCACGTTCGCTTTGATGAACTGAGTGGGGTTCAAAATTTAGTGGGAGAATCTTCACTTATGATCACAGATTTTGGCAGTGTGGGAGGAGAATACCGATTGGGATTTGGGAAACCAGTTGTTTTTTTGAAAATCCCAGCTGAATATGAAGGTGGTTCCGATTTGCTTTTCAGGGATGATTTTGCAGATGCAATTTGCGAAGTAGAGGATTTGGAGAATGTAATTATTACCGCCCTTAAAAAAGGTCCCCTTTCTGATTCAAAACTTCAGGATATGCGTCAGCAGGTACTTAGTTTTAGCGGAGATGCAGATGAAGAGGCCGCCAGGACAATCAACGAAATCTGTTCAGCTTGTTGAATTTTCTTCCCTATTCACTAAATCAATAGAAAATGCTGGAACACACACTGACCAATATTCAGCCTCTTCTTCAAAAGGATTGGAATAGCGTACTCTCGCTCCTTTGCGTACCAACAAAGATTCACCGACTTTAAGCGTTACTATTTCACCATCAATTTCAATTTGTTTACGCCCTCGTACTATCATAGTGTATTCATCGAATTCCGGATTCTGAAAAGGCTCACTCCATCCAGATGGTGCTACCATATGTGCAATGCTGAGCCCTTTCTCATTGCTAATCACTCGGCCAACATGCTCTTCAATGAGTTTACCATCTGTAGTTGGAACTACAAACGGTTCTTGCTGTAAAACGAACGAACTACTCATTTCCCCTCTCTTTTTATGGTTTCTTGTTGAATTATCCTAGGATAGATTTTTTTTATTGCTCTATCATAATGAAATTGATTATCGATTTCTGTCCAAACTAAATCACTCACCCGTAAAAAGGGGACCATCTGTTTTGAACTTACTTCAGAAATACATTCCTCATAGTGATTACTGCATGGAAATGTTAAGTTTTCTTCATGCTGCCCGCACATCAATCGGAATAAATTCATAGATATTTTAGAAATTCCAACTAACTCTCCCTGAATCAGCATATTTGGGCGAGGTTTTTTTGAAATAGCCACAATTTTTCCACTGACAATGTTGTAGGACTCCTCAGATTCTGAACATTCTTCTTGATCCTTTCCATAGATATATACTTCATCATTAGATCCAGTCTTACCAGAAGCTAGCACTACATCAGGGCCGTTATAATTTATGACTAATGATAAGGCACGAGATTCATAGATCAAATCAGACTCCAACAATAAAAAATTTTCGTTAAGATAATTCTTAGCCACAAAGAGTGAATGCATACTGCCTGTTTCAGCAAAACGGGGACTATGAATGAATTCAATCTTCGGTAATTTGTTATTAGGTTGAAGGTATTCGATGTACTTACTTTCCTGAAAACCAGTTACAATTACAACTCGTTTGATTCCTTCTTTTTTCAAACTTTCCAGAGAGCGAACAATAATAGATTTTCCATCGACTTTCAACATCCCTTTTGGACAGAATCCAATCACATTTCGCAAACGAATCCCCATTCCTGCAGCAAGAATAACTGCGGTATTGACTCTTGAAATGGTAGATTTTTTCATTGCAGTTCAGGACACCAACTTATCTTTGGGTTTTTCAGAACCTGAACCATTTGGTTGATCCTTGAACTGCATTTCATAAAGTTGCTGATAACGTCCTTCTTTTAAAAGGAGTTCGTCGTGATTACCCTGTTCAACTATCTCCCCATTCTCCATAACACAAATCCGGTTTGCGTTACGAATTGTCGAAAGGCGATGCGCTATCACAATCGTGGTACGGTTTTCCATTAAATGCTCAATTGCCTGTTGCACTTCAATTTCAGATTCTGAATCAAGTGCAGAAGTGGCTTCATCTAAAATCAAAATTGGAGCGTCTTTAACCAGAGCTCTGGCAATAGAAAGTCGCTGTCTTTGTCCTCCTGAAAGTCGCCCCCCTTTTTCACCTATCACTGTCTCATAACCATCAGGCTGATCAGTAATAAATAAATGTGCATTTGCCGCACGTGCTGCGGCATACATTCTCTCTTTTGAGCAATCCGGCTGCCCATACGTTATATTACTGGCAATGGTATCATTAAACAGGATGGTATCCTGAGTCACAATCGCAATCATTTTACGAAGTGAAATCAAATCCAGATCGCGTAAATCATGTCCATCTATTCTGACCTCTCCTCTTGTGATGTCGTAAAAACGAGGGATCAAATTTGCAACTGTCGTTTTACCTGAGCCACTGCTGCCGACCAGAGCCACTGCTTCACCTTTCTGTACACTAAGCTTAAAATCCTTGACAGCCGGATGATCTTGTTCAGGATAATGAAAAGCTTTAATATTGAGAGATATTTCTTGTTTAAAATGGGTTAATTTTTTCGCATTTGGTGAAGAAATAATTTCATCTTCAACATCCAGAACGTCAAAAATCCTTCGTACCGCAGCAAAACCTTCTTGCAACTTTAAATTGAAGCCATTCAGCTTTTTTACCGGCTCATTCAACATAAAAAAACTAATCACAAAAGAAGTGAAATCACCCGGAGTGATTTGACCGTTTATGATCAGATAACCTCCATAAGCCACTATCGTTGCTCCTGCAGCAGCACCGATTATTTCGATGATCGGATAAGAGTAAGAATCTATCATGACAGATCGCATGTGATTATTATAAAGATCATCGTTAGCCGCTTTGAAGCGTTTGCTTTCATATTTTTCCATTCCAAAAGCTTTAACCACACGCACGCCAGAAATAGTTTCCACAAGCAAACTGCTCAATCCGCCAAAACTAATTTGTCTCTTACTAACAGCAATCTTGTTCCTCTGGCCAAAAATCTGGATAAAAAAGACAGCAATTGGAATCAGAATCATGGTCACAAATGCTAACTGCCAACTCCGGTAAAACATAATGCCCAGCAAAAGAAAAAATTGCGGAATGTCACGGAATGGTCCAGTGACTCCAACCTGCAACATGTTTTGAAAAACGTGCAAATCGTTGGTGAAACGGGATATAAGATCTCCGGTTTTGGAGCGTGTGAAAAAAGTGAGAGAAAGATTAACTAGGTGGTCAAAAAGCTGCTGTCTCAGTTTTACAATGAGGCTCTGGACAAGGTGACCTACACTGTAGTTGTGACCAAAAAAAAACAAACCCTTGATCGCAAACACAATAACCAATCCTAGACCAACCAGAAAATATTGTTTGAGTTCGGGATTGTCACCATAGGCAATGGTATCGACTATATCTTTAGCATAATAAGCAGGAGCTGCAGTGAAAATATTGTAACCTGCCATGCAGATAATACTGAAAAAAATCCAACCTTTGAGCGGCACAATAAGGGCAAAAAGGCGCCTTGCAATGTGACTTGATTGTTCTTCCTTCATAGCTAATTAACCTAATTTAGGGTTTTTGAACACAGACTTTCAACTTATTTTTTGTCTGTCATCTCCCAGGTTGTTCCCTCCGCTGAATCTTTGAAAACAATGCCCATACTTTCCAGACGTTCGCGAATCAGATCAGCACTCTCGAAATTTTTATTTTTGCGGAACTCCGCACGCAGTTCAAGTAGAATGTCCATCACATCATTCAGACGGAGATCCGTCTGTACATCATCGAGATCCTTCGGAATTATCCCTAAAACATCACCTCCCAATGTAGCAAACAAATGTTCGGCATCTGCAACTGCTTCAGGATCAGGTCGTTTTTCTGCCAATAAATTATTTGCTTCGCGACTTAAATCAAACAGTACGGCAAAAGCCTGCGGAGTTGAAAAGTCATCATCCATTGCTTCACAAAAACGTCTGCGAAATTCTTCAAAATGATTCCCAGAAACTTTCACCCCGGATTTATCAAATTTACGAAGATTGCGGACAGTGTGATGAAGACGTTTCAGTGAAGAACCGGCAGTAAATAAAGTAGATTCGCTGAAATCCACCACAGAACGATAATGACTCGCTGCAATAAAATAACGAAAAATCAACGGATCATTATTTTTAAATAATTCCAGAAGAGTCACAAAATTTCCACTGGACTTACTCATCTTTTGTCCTTCAATGGTCAGCATATTTGAATGCATCCAGTTACGCGCAAATGGTTTTGCAAGTCCTCTAGCCTGTGCGATTTCACATTCATGGTGAGGAAATTTTAAATCCATTCCGCCACCGTGAATGTCAAATTCCTCACCTAGGTAACGGGAACTCATAACCACACATTCGGTGTGCCAACCTGGATATCCCCATCCACTAAAAGGATCCCGCCAGCGCATAAGGTGGCCGCTTTCCGCACGTTTCCAAAGGGCAAAATCTCCAGGATAACGCTTTTCAGACCTTACTTCTATACGTGCTCCGTCCTGCATTTCCTCAACTATCCGGTTCGAAAGCTCACCGTATTTTGGATCTTTACCAATTTCAAAATAGACTGAACCATTGGACTCATAAGCCAGACCCAGTTCAATCAATTTTTCAATTGCTTCCAATTGTTCAGTAATATGACCGGTTGCTCGCGGACTGATATCTGGACGAATCACACCTAGCCGGTCCATAACATCAAAATGCCTACGTGCAAAATTTTCCGCGACAGCCATCGGTTCCTGCTTCAGTTCACGGGCTCGTTTAAGCAATTTATCTTCTCCTTCATCGCCATCACCCAACAAGTGACCCACATCTGTAATATTTTGCACATAAAAGACTTTAAAACCACGATAACGCAGATATCGCAGAATTATATCAAAACTAACATAGGTCTTAGCGTGTCCGAGATGACTGTCGCTGTATACGGTAGGGCCACAAACATAGACTGAGACCTGGCCCTCATGAACCGGTTGGAAAAGTTCTTTTTGACCAGTAAGCGTGTTGTAAATTTGAACAGGCATATTCCCTATTTCATCACTCACCTACATTCCAAACCAGTATTTTTGATAATCCGGAACTTTCTTCTTCATCTTGAGAAAAACGTGGTTCCTGAGATTTTACCAGTTCAATGTAATGGTTAATGCTGACTTCAATTCGTTCAAAGAAAGGCTGAGGATAGACCCCTAGGAAAATACTCCAGAAGACAAGAGGGACAAGGACAACTACTTCGCGAAATGAAAAATCATGTAGACCTTTAACAAGATCTTTGGTCAAAGGACCAAAGAGTACACGCTGAACCATCCAAAGCATATAAATCGCAGCAATAACAACACCTGCCGCAGCAATAATCCCATACCAGATGTTGACTTTGGCTGCCCCGATCATAGCCAATATTTCGCCTACAAAACCGTTCAATCCAGGCAGACCAACAGAAGCCATTGAAAAGAAAACAAGAAACACTGCAAACTTCGGCATAGTATGCGCGACTCCGCCATATTCAGAAATTTCCTGAGTGTGAGTCCGCTCATAAATCATGCCTACTGTTAGAAAGAGCGCACCGGTAACAATCGCATGGTTTATCATTTGAATCCAGCTTCCGGAAAGTCCCTGAATGTTCAGCGCAAATAATCCTAAAACAATGTAACCCATATGAGCCACTGAAGAATAGGCAATCAGGCGCTTAATCTGAGTCTGCACCATTGCTACCAGCCCGCCGTAAATAATGCCAATTAATGCCAGTGCCATGAAGATCGGAACAAGATCATAAACTGCTGCAGGGAAAATCGGCATTGCAAAACGTAAAAATCCATATGGGCCAAATTTCAACATAACCGCGGCCAGTTGTACAGATCCTGCGGTTGGAGCTTCATAGTGCGCGTCCGGCAGCCAGGTGTGGAATGGAAAAAGAGGGATCTTTACCGCAAATGCTGCCGCAAACCCGATGAACAACCAGAACTGAGTTTCTACAGCTATTTCCATACCGTACCAATCTAGGACATTGAAAGACCATGCCCCTTGTAAATCACGGTAAATATTTGCTGTATAAAGTAGCGACACGAGCATCATTAGAGAACCAAACATCGTGTAGATGAAAAATTTGATGGTGGCATAAAGCCTGTTTGTCCCTCCCCAAATTCCAATCAGCAAATACATTGGAACCAGCATCACTTCAAAAAATACGTAAAATAGCACAACGTCCATTGCTGCAAAACAACCTAGCATACCTATTTGAAGAAGCAGCATCTGAATTTGAAACTGCCAGTTACGCTTAGCAACATTCCACGAACCCAAAAGAGTGAGCGGTGTGATGAAGGTGATCAGCAGAAAAAAGAAAAAATTAAGACCATCCAAACCCAGGAAATATTCTATGTTGAATTGTGAAATCCATGGGGAGCGCTCTACCATCTGCAAATCAGCAGTGCCGGAATCAAAATTAAACCAAAGATGCAGACTCAGAAAAAAAGTAATAACACTGCTGACAAGTGCAGCAACTTTAGCCGGTGTCCCGTTCCCTTCTTCCCTGAACATTGCTGCGAGGGCAATACCCAAAATTGGCGAAAAAATAATGAGCGAGAGAATTGGAAGTGCTGAAATGTCCATCAGAATTAGGTGCTAAAGTTTGAAGCGCTGGTGTTAATGAAAGTAAGTGATTTAGTATGCTACGAGGATACATTCTTCCCGAAAAGATTCTGAGCCGATAATAATCAACGGCAACAAAATAAAACTACCTATAAAACTAAGAGAATTAGCGACTTAAAGCAAGATCATTTTGATCCATCGGAACTTTCGTTTAAGCCGTCAGATCAAACTGCAACCCCTAACCTCCCTAATAAAGGTTTCATTAACTCACCCACAGTTATATTTTCAGGGAAACTCCATTCCAGTCCCAACAGCAAATCCAGTGGATGAACTACAGTCTCATTCTCATCAACACAGCGTCCGCTTGTAAGCGCAGTGATATTAACAGTGCGGACAAGTTCCTGCTCCAAAAAACCAATTTTGATCCACCTGCGCTTGAACTCCGCGAGATATTCAACTTGCTCAAAACTGCCAAAACAAGTAAGGCCGTTGATAAAACTCAAGACCGTAAAAACTAAAAAAAGACCCGGACAGAGAAGACCTTTTTCAAGTCCATGAATTATTTTTTCAAGTGAAAGTTCGATCTGATAGTTCTCACTCTTTAGCATTTCATCCTTTATAATTAAAGCTTCCTGTCGTATTTTGTTTTTGCGAATAACCTCAACGGTGAAGAAAGTTGTCTCTCCTGGAAATTCCTCAAGAACTCTTTCCCGAATTTTTCTATCAAACAATAAACGGTGAAGAGGATGTGAGGAATTTTTCAAAACCTTCAACAGATAATTACTTATCACTTCGTTAAGATCAAAATAGAGCAGTGATTTTTCCGGAATTATTTGTCGCAGTTGATTTGTGCAAAACTGTGAAGACCATACTGTAAAATCATCTCCACAGACCGCTGTCGGTGAAATTTTTCGAATTGGTTCTGCAAAATAGGGCTGCAGATTAACGAGTTTTTGCGGAATCCTGCTTTTAAAAACGCCGGCGTCTCTCATTTTCCCCGGAATTAGCGAGATGCGTCTTTCCGCTGAGTCACGGGAACGGTCCGCATCAGAGCGTTTTAATCTTGCAAATTCAGTAGCTTGAGAAGAAATGATTGTTTCCAAATCAAAACGATTACTATAATTCAAACATCCGGACCAGGCGGAATTCGCAAAAGATACTCCGGAATACGCTCCTACGAAATAAGTTTCCCGGGGAGGCAGACCCATCAGTGCCAAATAATGTAATGCCAGAAAAGTCGGCCCTTCGGTCGCTGTCGAGTGGGTAGCAGTTTGCAAAATTCGGGTTTTCTGCAAGCTTGAGCAATATTCCTTTGCCTGTTCGCGTGTCAAACCTATTCTGCAAAATTCGCTTTCAAATGATTCCAGAATTTCTTTTTCCATGGGAGGATGGGAACCGGGATTTTCCCAAATGGCGTCTGCATGTTCAACCAGCGGTAGATCCCACAGCTTTCCCAAAATGTCTGCCAGCACAGGACGTTTTGCGTTTTGGAGCAAAGTTCGTATGGATTTTCTGTCAATAGGCATGCGTCAAAGCTTGAATATTTTTTTTTAAATTCATAAACTGTCCAAGGTTAAATTTAAGCGTAAAAAAGGTGCAATGGCTCTGATAAACAAAGTTCCTGAGTCTCTGAGTTTCACAAAGTAACCCCGCTCTCAGCTGCGGGGGGAGTAAAATAAATATTTTGAATTCTACACCGATTTTAAAAATTTGCTGTCACTATGACGGTATGTCAATTCCTAAACGCGGGCATGAAACAGATGCGGGCATCGACTTGACAGCTATGTTTGTTGAACAAAAAAGACCAGACGTTTTCTTTTTTGACACTGGAATTTCAATACATGTGAGTGACGGTTACTATGTTGAAATAGTTCCGCGTTCAAGCATCACTAAAACTGATTTTCTCCTGGCAAACAGCGTAGGGATCATTGATCCAGACTACCGAGGACATATCTTCCTGCCATTCCGTTACGTTGGTTCGGGTAATGGCATACAGGCTGCGGAAAGACTTTTACAGCAGCGTATTGCGCAAATGTTGATACGAAAACTTGAATCCTGCCAAATTGAAGTTGTTGATGCCCTTGAAAATACCGTTCGCGGAAGTAGTGGTTTCGGCAGTACCGGTAGCTGAGCATCCTCTGTAGCTTTAATCTGCAACTTCTCTGATTGGTTTAGCCTCGAGATCAAGCACTTCCCAGCCAAGAGGATTTTCTCGTAGGATTAATGATACTGTCACTAGCTTTCCCGTTTTCTCGCCACCAACACGTACACGTACCAAAGAAGGGTTTTCAGCATTTACCCGTAAATCCAAATGCATTTCTGGCTCCTCAATTTCCGGAGACTGTTCTAAAAGCAACTGCAAAGATAAATGACTGCGAATCGCCTGTTCCGCAGTCTGATAAGCCGCTGTTTTTTCAATCCCTGAACGCTGAAATAAAATTGCTACTGAAAAAAAACCAAATAAAATGATGTTACCAAGAAAAATGCGCAAAATCGTTCGCATAGCTTTTTGGTCATCAAGTACAACTGTACCCCACCATTTGTCTGCAAGACGTCTCGCGTATCCATCACGTAAAAGGACTACGCCTTCCACAGGAAAAAACAACAGTAGCAGGTTCCTCTTTAAAAGTTCAATAAACAACGGCCGCTGTGAAAAATCATCAATTTTCCGAATCGTCATACCCAGCAGAAGCTTCCCAATACTTCGTCCAAAAACATCTTTAAAAATTAAAACAAAAACGATGCTTCCGTAAAAGGTCAATAGATCAGATAAGTCTCGCGACTGCATTACTAAATCCCAATGCTCTCTGCGGAAAATCTGCACTAAGGTATTTGCGAGCAGCAGAGCAAAAATAAAATCTATCAGCAGGGCAAACAGACGTTTTCCTGCAGACGAAACCTGCGGGCGTGTACCTTTAAGTTTTTCCTGATTTTCTGTTTCAGTATTTGCTACAAAACTCATGTAATCTCAGAAATTTGCTGCAGGAATTCATGAATCACTGCTGCAACTTCTTGCGGTTTATCAAGATGCAGGTGGTGATCACCAGAAACTTTCCGGTGGTGTAAAATTTTTACATGCCGTACACGTTTAAGCAGTAGTTCTTTCCATTGATCCTGCTTGGAGTTTTCAGCTTCAATCAGCAAAACAGGAGCCGTTATTTCCCTCAGGAAAGCACAGGCTTGTTCTTCAGTCAGATAGTGACGTGACTTTATTTTCAGTTTAGGATCACTGCGCCAGGTAAAACCACCTTCTACAGGCTTCAAACCCCGGGCGACCAAAGTCCTGACAGAAGACTCCTCGATTCCACCAACATGATGACGTACTTTGACAGCAGTTTCTATATCAGGATAAAGCGGAAGTTTTTTATCTGCAAGTTGCTGCCATTGTTCAGCAGAATCACGTAAGATTTCAGGCATTTTTTCAGCTTTCTGAGCCAATGATCCTAAGCCTTCAATTAAGATTACTGATTTGATTTTTTCCGGAATTGTACCAGCAAGATAAGATGCAACTCCTGCTCCCATCGAGTGTCCGAGTAGGGAAAAACTCTGCCAACCCAAAACATTGAGCACCTCCAACATTTCCACGATAATGTCACTGAAATGATAAGAGGAACTGGAAGGCTTGTGCTCAGATAAACCATGCCCCGGCAAATCGATTGACACCAGCCGAAAATCCTTTAATAACGGTGCCAAATGATCAAAAGTTGCCGCATTATCCAGCCAGCCGTGAAAAGCGAGCACAGGCATTCCTTCAGGCTCACCCCAACATTTTGCGGATAAACGCATGGTTGAAGTCTGGATTTCCAATTCTTCGGGTTTTTCGGAAGATTTCAGGTAAAAGTTATTGTTCATCTTATTAATATTAAATTATTATAACGCAAAAATTCGTTTACCGTTTTTTGAAAAGCAACGGGCTGCTCAACATGGAGCCAATGTCCGCAATTTTTAAGCATCGTAATTCTGCTTTCTGGAAAATGTTTTTGGATCAGCCCATGATACTTTGACTTAAGATAATCGGAATTTTCCCCACCTATGAATTGTACGGGGCCTTTGAAAACACTTTTCATTTCAGGATAGTTTAATAATTCCTGCATACCCGCAGCAATCTGTTCTAGACCAATACGCCATTGAAATTGTCCATTTATACAAATTAGATTTGTCATCAAAAAAGAAAGAAGGCGTTTTTCAGGAATTTTAAGTGCCAGCTTTTTTTCAATATCGCTGCGTGACATTTTATCCGGCAAACAAAGTTCACGCATTGCCTCAATGAGTTTGAACTGTTCATGATAATTCTCATAGAAGACCGGCGCGATATCCACCACTATCAATGCAGCAATCATTTCTGGAAATCGCAATGCAATTTGCATTGCGGTTTTCCCGCCCATGCTATGCCCGAGGAGAATAACGTTTTCTAATTCATTTTCAACAAAGAAACGGACAACATCTTCTGCCATTTCCTGATAACTCATTAAATCCGCATGTGGTGAATCACCATGATTACGCGCATCGGGAGTCCAGACCTGAAAGTTCTCCTCAAGAGATCCAGCGAAAGTGCGCCAATTTTTACCAGAACCGAATAATCCATGAAGCACAACAAAGTCTGGACCGGTTTCTCCAATTTTTCTGGAAAATAGTTCTAAAGCCTTTGCAGAGGACTTAGAATTTTGCCTGCCTAACGAATTCATTTATAAATATCTGCCTAGTTTGGTTGTTTTCTTCCCCCCCCCCCATCAGAGCATAAAATGAAAGATTGCTCAATCCAATCCGTGTGTTTTTAGTGACTACTGATACAAAAGGATTCAATGCTGAAAGGACATTTTGTACAAGACAGTACACGCTTAAAAGTGGCATAGTTTCTCTGTTTCAGTTAAAATGTAGACTAATAACCTCAAATCTAAAACTGATATTGAAGACTGAATATTTTGCAAAACTGATCATAGGTGCCTTGTATTCTGATCAGCAATGGCTTGAGCAAGCCAAGATGGAGATGCAATGCCTGAACTGGGTCATTCAATTACAGTCCGAAGAATTACCGTTTGACAAAACGGATTATTATACCCGGGAAATGGGGCGTGAACTAAAACGCTGTTTTTTGAGTATAGAGGGTCTGCAAAGCCTCGAGTGTTCAGTTGACTGGAAATTCAAGACACTGGAAATTGAAAACCTGTTGAGCTTTGACGGTAAAAGAAGAATTAATCTTGATCCGGGTTATCTTGATTTTCACCGTGTGGTTTTGCTTTCCGGAAAAGAAGGTCCGCAAAAAATATATCTGCGGGACGGAATATGGGCGGATCTAGTTTTGCTCAAAGACAAAGGTGGATTTCGTGAATTAGCATGGACCTTTCCTGATTTAAAGGATGGTTTTTATAATGATTTTTTTATGCAGGTTCGTGCAGAATATAAAGCAGAAATTATGCTCAACAAAAAACTTCGTGAAAGCTAAATCCTATTTTTCAGCAAAATATGGAAATAATGTTCGATTTAATTTGCCCCAATATACATTATTCAATCTTTCCAAGTATAGATCATCAAATTAATTATCAATGAAAATTTCTTCAGGAATTGTAGTAGTGGCCGGACCAACGGCTAGCGGCAAGAGTGATTTGGCTATGCGTCTGGCTGAGGAATTTGACGGAGAATTAATTTGCTCTGATTCTATGCAGGTCTATCGTAAGTTTGATATAGGCACATCGAAACCAACATTGTCAGAACAAAAGCTTGTCCCGCACCATCAACTGGATCTGATTGATCCGGACGGAAATTATTCAGCAGGAAAATACGAACGTGATACTTCCATAATTATTCAGCAAATTCAGCAGCGTGGGCACCTGCCAATTTTGGTCGGTGGTTCGGGTTTGTATTACCGTGCGTTGATGTACGGAATCAGTAATATTCCCCATATCCCTAAAAACATTCGCCAGGAACTTATCTGCCTGCAGGAAAAACACGGTACCTCATATTGCTGGGAACAACTGCAAAAACATGATCCGCAAACCGCAAAGCGGCTACATCCAAACGATACCTCGCGGATTATGCGCAGTCTTGAAGTGGTAATAGCTACAGGAACCAGTATAGCCGATTTTCAGAAGCAACAACCGTTTGCCGAAGCACGATATCCTGTTCTTGCAGTCGCATATGAATGGGAACGGAGCGTACTCTATGAGCGGATAAATCAACGCACACTCAAAATGTTGAAATCCGGCTGGATCGAAGAAGTCGAAACGCTGTTGGAATCATACGCTCCTGATCTGAAATCTCTTCAAGCGATCGGTTATCGGGAAATTATAGAACATCTTCAAAAAAAGCTGAAGTGGGAACAGCTCGTAAGAGAAATCCAGCAGCGTACTAGACAATACGCAAAAAGGCAAATGACATGGTTCAGAAGAGAAGCAAAAATAGAATGGCATCAGCCCCACGATGAGGATGCAATCTTGGACAAAGTGAAAGTTTACCTTGAAAAATAGGTATTTTATAGGAGAAAATAAGAGTGATAATTACGCCTTCGAATTCACAAATACACAAAAGGAGACTTCGTGAGACAATATTCGATTGATCGTCAAAATTACCACATCTTCAAAACTGAGAGTGGTGAAAAAAACCCATACGTTCATTTTCAATGGGGTAAATTTGATTTCCGTATGACATTTAAAGCAGGCAGCATAGAAACTGTCCGTAAAAATCCAAAAAAAGTTTTTTCCGCAGAAAATGGCAAACAATATCTGGCAAAAGTTTTTGAAGTACTTTTCCAGGGTGAGTGGTATGAATTTGTCAAACCCACTGCCCATGGTATGACGTTGGAGGAAACATTGTGGTCAAGAAACGGTCATGATTATTATGTGGAATTTCCGAAAGATATACGGATTGTAGCCCAGGTAATATGTGCCGAAGAACTTGGGATGTCTCTGCTGGAAACTGCTTCAGCATAATTTAAAAAATACTTTACTCCAAACTAAAGAAACGTTTACTTTAAAAATACACATCCTGTCTGTTGCTTGAGGTGGTACTTGAGAATAGTAGGAAAAGAGTAGAGGCGGAAATTAAAATTAAGTACCGTTTCGAATCTACTTAACCAGCTGGAAGAAACAACCATGGATAATTTAAACCCAGAAATTGAAAAAATATTGGACTAAAATTTTAGGAATTAACATTACAATCAAAAATCAATCAAATCAGACCCGGTTACAACCAATAATGAAAGAGCATTCCCAAAAAGCCGAAACTAAGAAGAAAGTCCACATTCAGACTTATGGATGTCAGATGAACGAATATGACACCAATAAAATGCTGGAAGTGCTGAGGCACGAAAATTACAGCCAGACAGATTGTCAGACCGAGGCGGATTTAATTATTCTTAACACTTGCTCTATTCGTGAAAAAGCTGAAAACAAGGTATATAGTGAATTGGGACGTCTCAGGGAGCTCAAATCTGTAAAGCCTGATTTAAAAATAGGAGTCGGCGGCTGTGTTGCACAGCAGGAAGGGAAGGACATTTTACGTCGAGCGAATAACGTGGATTTTGTATTTGGGACAGACAATTTATTTGAGCTTCCAAAGATACTGAGAAGGGTTGCTGGGAGAAAAAAAATTTCGATGACTGAACGTCATGCACGCCAAAAAGTTCGCAACTTTATTCCGGATTATACATTTCTACAATCTAAAACTTTCGGAGTAAAAGCACAAATAGCAATCACAAAGGGCTGCAATAATCACTGCTCTTTTTGTGTGGTACCTTTTACACGGGGAGTGGAGGTCAGTCGAGAACCGGAACACATCATCTCGGAAGCTCGACGACTCGTTGCTGCAGGTACAAGGGAAATATGTTTGCTGGGGCAAAATGTAAATTCATACAAAGCCAACGGCACCGATTTTGTTGAACTTCTAAGGCTCCTAGACGAAATTGAGAATCTAGAACGTCTACGTTTTATTTCACCTCATCCAAAAGATTTCCATTCAGAATTGGCTGAAGCCTTCATAACTTTGCCTTCACTTTGTGAGCAAATGCACTTACCGCTACAGTCGGGATCAGATCGGATTCTTCGTAGAATGAGACGCTGGTACACGATGGAGACTTTTTACGAAAAAGTCGCTCTCCTCCGTGATCGAATTCCCCATGCTACACTTTCAACTGATCTGATAGTAGGTTTCCCAGGAGAAACTGATGAAGAGTTCGAAATGACAATGGAGGCAGTCCGTAACGTGCGTTTTGATTTAATTTACTCCTTCAAATACTCTGCTCGCCCAGGAACACGTGCTGCCGAATATCCCGAACACTTACCAGAAAACGTTAAATCAGAGCGACTGAAGAGACTGCTCGAAACACAGGCAAAAATCATTAAGGAAAAAAATGCAGCTTTGACAGGTTCGTTCCAGGAAGTACTGATTGAAGGAAAACATCATCGAAAAGAAAACACCGCAACTGGACGTACACGCGGCTATCACTCTGTAGCAATTAAAGACTGCAGAATAAAAGCAGGAGAACTTTTACAGGTACATATCACAGGTGCAAATCCAAATTCACTTATAGCAGAACCACTTTACACAAGCACTGTTTCAGGATAATCTCTTTAAATGCTCCGCATTTTTTCATTAAAGATTAAAAAGGGTGAGAATACTTAGTCATTTTCATTTTTGGCACGTGTTTGTGGATTTGGCGGGATACGCGATGGGAGCTTACGACCGCACAAATCATGATCTGTGTAATTTATCACACGGCGTAAAGGTGGCTTTTCGGAGAGTAGAATGCAGCTGTCCCCACTATTTTGCCAAACAGTTTCAGTGCAACTTACGATGACAAATGTCATTGAGGTTAAAATAATTGCCCGAACTAAAAATACACATCCTGAATTTTTCTTTTCAAAGCCTGAAATACTTATTAAATTTTGCATAATTTTGGGCTTTGCCTGTCGAGCCATCTTGTGATTTTACTTCGCTTAGTGCAGACTTTTTTAAAATTAATTCTAACAGTAATTATCCGTTTTGAACAGATTTCTATTTTTTCGATCAGAGCAATCCGGGTGCCATATTTTTTAACTGATTTTTGTGAGTTGTTTTGAACCGCATAGGAGTAGGTATTTCAAAAGAAACTGATCCGGAAATTGCTATTTCAGATGTAATAAATTCGGCAGTCTCAGAGGCGAAACTTCCTGAAGTGAATTGGGTCTTAATCTTTTTTACGGAACAGCATTTTGTACATGCCGGACGTTTACATGAACTAATCATCGAAAAAACTCAATGTGAATGTATCGCCGGTTGTAGCGGAATGGGGGTAATTTCTCTTGAGGAAGAAATAACAAACGGTCCGGGATTGGTCTTAATGGCGGGCTATACTCCAGAAATACGTCCACTCGCATTAGCTAAATATCAAGAGCTTGAGTATAGCGCTGGGGTTACTCAACAATTGAGTGAAGCTTTAAATGACTTATCTGGGAATAAACCCCTTTTTTTCTTCTTCGCAGATGTTTTCCAACATCAGCCACACAACTTCATAAACATGTTTAATTTTCTTAATAACAAGACTGCAGTTTTTGGGGGAGGGTCATGTAACAACGGGAGTCATGAAACTTCGATACAATTTGGCCCTGATATTGTCACTCTCAATGGTGCAGGAGGATTGGCTTTTGAAGAAGTTCCGGAGTTTCGTGCAGGTGTAACTCAGTCATGTGCAACTCTGGGAGATCCCATGTTTGTCACTGAGGTTAAAGACGATCTCATCCTTTCCCTTGATGGAATTCCGGCTTTGGAGGTCTTCACTGAAATTGCAAAAGAGTTGGATATTAAGAATATGGAGGAAGCAACTCAGAAGTTACTGCTTAGTTTCCCACTTGATCTTGAACAACCTATTTTCAACGGTGAAGGTACTCTGGCAAGACATGTTACCGGGATTGATTTGGAGACAAAGGGTATCACTACAGCTGAAATTGTTCATCAGGGTGGGGTTCTTTCATTTGCCTATCGTAGTCCCAAAACCGCTGAAGATGATTTAAAGAAAATGCTTCTGCGGTTAAAAAATCAAAATCCCAGTATGCCGACTTTTGGGATGTATTTCAACTGTGCATCCCGTGGTGAGGGACTTTATGGTAGACCAAATGTGGATACTCAGTTAATTCGGGAAACACTTGGAGATTTTCCTCTGATAGGTTTTTTTGGTGCATACGAAATGGCTCAAATGCCGCTGGGTGTCCAATTATATACATACACTGGTATACTCGTTTTGGTTTATCTGTAAATTTTTTTATGAAATGCGCTGAATCTAGCTATAATCACCAAGGAACAACCCATGAAAGATAAAATTTGCTGTTGGTTGTCGAAGAAAAAACAGGATTAATTTTTTTAAGGGTATATTTTGCAAAGAACATCTATATTATCAGCAAAATCTTTTAGTTATACGAGTGTTATTTTTTTGCGTTGTTTTTTAGGAGTTGCGCTCTGGCTTTTGTCGTCCGGATGCGGATATATAATTGAAGGCAGTAATCCGGTTTTACCTAACGAAGCACAAACTCTCTCAGTTCCTCCTATACAAAACCTAACCTTTAAAGCAGGACTGGAAATAGATTTGTCTGATCAACTCAACATCTTATTACGCGCAAACAATTCGGTAGAAATCACTCCTTCAGGGATCGCCGACCTGCAATTAAAAATAACCCTGCTTAGCCTAAAAACAATTTCATCTGGTTTGAGCGAGGAACAAATTTCATCTGGAGTGAAGACAATTATTAAAGGACAAGCAAATTTAAAAGACATGCGTACAGGCATAATAATATGGAAGGAATCTGCTTTAGAAGTCAAACTGACTGAATCCGGAGCAAATGAAAACAGCTCTGTTTCCAGTTTTTCACTTTCAAGAAGTATAAGAGAATCAATCAAGTTGTTTGCTATAAAAATATATGACCATCTATTTAATAATTTTTAATATATAAGAAACAAAGATCTATAGTAAGCGCTTCACTTATCTCTAATAATACTGTATGCTTGCTATTTTAATATAATATTTTTCACAAAATATTCTTCAATGAGAAATTTGGAATGCGTGAAGCAGAATTACAACAGATAAAACTACGTTTAGAAGAAATGCAAGCAGAAATTGTTGGTGAGTCTGAAGAAACTGTACACGGCATGCAAGAAGAGAGTACGCTCTATCCAGACCCTAATGATCGCGCATCACTTGAAACCGAGCACATTAATAATTTACGTATACGTGACCGAGAACGAAAACTACTTGGAAAAGTGGAAGAAGCACTGGAACGAGTAGAAAATAATACGTTTGGATACTGTGAAGAGTGCGGGAATGAAATAGGAAAAGAACGATTGTTGATCCGCCCCGTCACCACTTTTTGTGTTGTTTGTAAAGAATACCAAGAAGCTGCCGAAGACAACAAGTAATTCTAAAAAAAGCTCATCTTTATTAATAATCCAAAAACATAATTCACAAAAAAAGACAACAAACAAAAAAGGCGGGCCAGCTTAAAGCTGACTCGCCTTTTTTTATTCAGATAGGATTCTGAACGGAAATTACATCATTCCGCCCATGCCTCCCATTCCGCCCATACCTCCCATATCAGGAGCTCCACCAGGCATTCCGCCTCCACCAGCTGCTGCTTTTTCTTCAGGAGCATCATGAACTCCTGCTTCGGTAGTCAATAGCAGTCCAGCGACTGATGCAGCATTTTCCAGTGCTGTTCGGACGACTTTAGTCGGATCAATAATTCCGGCAGAAATCATATCAGTAAAAGTTTCGCTAGCAGCGTCAAAACCTTCGTTTGTGCTACTGGCTTTTACTTTATCAACAATCAAAGCGCCTTCGAGTCCTGCGTTTGTCACAATCTGACGCAGCGGAGCTTCTAATGCCTTAAGTACAATTTCAGCACCTACTTTTTGATCGTGTTGTTTAATGGCTTTAACTGTTTTTTCTACAGTGGCAATTGAACGGACTAAAGCTACACCGCCTCCAGGAACAATACCTTCTTCAACTGCCGCGCGGGTTGCGTGCAGTGCATCTTCAACTCGAGCTTTTTTCTCTTTCATCTCAATTTCGGTTGCTGCACCAACGTTAATTACAGCCACCCCGCCAGCCAATTTTGCCAGACGTTCCTGCAATTTTTCACGATCATAATCGGAAGATGTATCATCAATCTGAGCACGAATTTGATTGATGCGAGCTTTGATACCTGCTTTATCTCCCATGCCGTCAACTACGGTTGTATTGTCTTTATCTATAACAACAGACTTTGCCTGCCCAAGTTTAGCAAGTGTCAGGTCTTCGAGTTTCATTCCCATATCTTCGGAAACGACTGAGCCTCCTGTGAGAATTGCGAGATCTTCCAACATTGCTTTACGACGGTCACCGAAACCTGGAGCTTTAACAGCTGCACACTTCAGGGTGCCACGCAATTTATTGACAACGAGAGTTGCTAATGCTTCGCCTTCAATGTCTTCCGCAACTATAACGAAAGGATTCCCTGTTTTGGCAATTTGTTCAATTGCAGGGAGAATATCCTTCATATTGCTGACCTTCTTTTCCACCAGAATAATGTATGGATCTTCTAACGAGACTTCCATACGTTCTGAATCAGTTACGAAGTATGGTGAAAGATAGCCTCGATCGAACTGCATTCCCTCAACAACTTCTAAACTGGTTTCCGCACTCTTTGCTTCTTCAATGGTGATCACACCATCTTTGCCGACTTTCTCCATGGACTCTGCAATGATATCACCAATCGTGGAATCATTGTTTGCTGAAATAGTACCTACCTGAGCAATTTCTTTGGACCCTGAAACTGATTTTGAAATACTGTGCAAATTTGTAGTTGCAGAAGCAACAGCCTGGTCAATCCCACGCTTGAGATCCATTGGGTTTGCACCTGCGGCCAAGTTTCTGTGACCTTCTGTCACAACTGCTTGTGCCAAAACAGTAGCTGTAGTAGTTCCATCACCTGCAACATCAGAGGTTTTGGAAGCAACTTCTTTAACCATCTGTGCGCCCATGTTTTCAAGCTTGTCTTCTAGTTCAATTTCTTTAGCGACTGTCACGCCATCTTTTGTGACAAGTGGTGCACCAAAAGATTTATCTATCAATACATTGCGGCCTTTTGGACCCAATGTAACCTTGACTGCATTTGATAAGGCGTTTACACCTCTAAGCAGTTTTTCGCGGTTTTCTGCGCCAAAAATAACTTGTTTTGCCATAATTTACTTTATTTGTTAAATTGTTATTGTTTAATTTAGGATTTAATTTACATAACACCAAGGATATCATCCTCACGCATTATCATATAATCTTCGCCATCGACTTTCACTTCTGTACCGCCATATTTGCTGAACAAAATTTTATCCCCTTTTTTTACGCCCATTTCCTGAATAGAACCATTGTCAAGGCGTTTTCCTGGTCCTACTGCGACCACCTTACCTTCTTGAGGCTTTTCTTTAGCTGTGTCCGGAATAATAATACCGGAAGCTGTCATATCTTCGGCTTCAACGCGTTGCACTAGCACGCGGTCCTGTAAGGGACGAATCATATTTCTCCTTATCTTGAATGTTGTTAAATAAAATTAAATTGAGCTTCAACCACAAAAAGCGTATGCTGAGTTGCTCTGTTGAATCAGAATTTTTTACAAATCTTCTAAATTCATTCGAATTGATAATGTTAGCTTATACTCTGATACAACACAAGCAAAAAATAGCACTCACTAATGAGTAGTGCTAATTATTAAAACATATGATCTTTTTTCGTGATTTGGATCGGGATCAACAAAGAAAAAATTATTAAATGGACATCAACACAGATCAGCAAGAAATCCGGTTAAGTAAGCTGGAAAAGATACGTCAATTAGGCACAGAGCCATATCCATATTCATTTAAACGAAGCCACACTGTTCCAGAGCTCATAGAACAGTCGAAACAACTGCTAGAAAATGATCAAACCGTTACAATTGCTGGACGACTGATTGCCTTACGCGGAAAGGGCAAGGCTAGTTTTGCTAACATACAAGCTCAACACACACGTCTACAAATCTATGTTCGGCATGACGCGGTAGGAGAAACTGTATTCGAAATGTTTAAGTTGTGTGACATTGGAGATCACCTTGGAATCTCAGGTACTTTGATGCACACCAAAACCGGTGAACTAACTTTACGTGCGAGTGTTGTTGAGCTGCTTTCAAAATCCATTCGCCCTATGCCAATGCCTAAAGTTGAGGAAAAAGACGGTGAGCGTATTGTGCATGATGAAGTTACAGATAAAGAATTACGTTACCGCCAGCGCTATCTTGATTTAATATTGAATCCAAAAGTTGCAGATGTATTCCAGAAACGCACCTTGATTTTCCAAACGATACGTGATTATTTACGCAACGAAGGTTTTCTGGAAGTAGAGACCCCCACACTCCAGACAGTTTATGGAGGCGCGAATGCCACTCCTTTTGTAACCCATCACAAAGCACTCGACCAAAATTTTTATTTGCGTATTTCGAATGAATTATACCTGAAACGTCTCATTGCAGGAGGTTTTGACGCAGTTTTTGAATTTGTCAAAGATTTCCGCAACGAAGGTATTGACCGTACTCACAATCCTGAATTTTCGGCACTTGAATTTTATCAGGCATATGTAGATTACAACGAAATTATGCGGCACACCGAAAACATATGTGAACGCTGTGCGATTGCGGTCAACGGAAGTACAATTACAGAATATGAAGGTCGGACGTTTGACTTGAAGGCACCGTGGCCACGCTTAAGTATGCTCGATGCAATAAATAAATTAGGAGGAATTCCTTTTGAAAATTTGAGTGATACCGAAGTGCAAAATTTGCTCAATGAAAAAGGCTGGGAATTGGACGCTGATTATAATCGGGGACTCGCAACTCAGCTTGTATTTGAAGAAACATGTGAAACTCAGCTAATACAGCCTATTTTTATCACCGACCATCCGAAAGAAACAAGCCCACTTTGTAAACAAAATCGCGAAAATCCAGAATTGCTTGAACGTTTTGAAGCTTATATTAACGGTTGGGAAATAGCTAATGCATATTCAGAACTAAACGATCCTGTGATTCAGCGTCGTCTTATGGAGGAACAGGTCAAACGTGGACGAGGAGGAGAAAAAGAAACTCAACCCTTGGACGAAGATTTTTTACGCGCAATGGAATATGGTATGCCGCCGATGGGCGGAGTTGGTTTTGGAATTGACAGAATTGTCATGCTACTAACAGGACAATCCACTATTCGTGATGTTATCTTATTTCCTACCATGCGACCTGAAGCTTAAAGAAGAGATATTTGATGTTAAAAACAGAAACTGAAGAAACAGTAAAATCTAAAAGTAAACTCTCTGTCACGGATTTAGATTTTAAAAAACAAAGTGGTCTATTACCAGTGATTGCGCAGGATGAACATACAGGTGCAGTTTTGATGCTGGCTTATGCCAATCTGGAGGCAGTTAAAAAAACTCAAGAGAGTGGATTTGCCCATTACTGGTCACGTTCGCGTAAAGCTCTCTGGAAAAAAGGAGAAAACTCCGGACATTTGCAAAAAATTGTGGAGGTGTTGGTGGACTGTGATGGAGACACACTGCTTTACAAAGTAAAGCAAAGCGGTGCTGCCTGTCATACCGGCGCGACTAGCTGTTTTTTTCGGAAATTACCTAATAACACAAAAATCAAATAAAATAATGAATTGGGATATTCAACTAAATGAAAACGTAGACATGTTAAGGGAAACCGTGAGGCAATTTGCAGAAAAACGCATCGTGCCAATTGCTGAAGATATGGACCGCAAGAATGAATTCCCTCATTATCTGTGGAAAGAATTAGGAAATTTGGGTTTATTGGGAATAACAGTTTCAAAAGAATATGGCGGTTCCGAAATGTCTTATTTAGCCCATCTGGTTGCTGTTGAGGAAATATCAAGAGCATCTGCTTCGGTTGGATTGTCATACGGTGCACACTCGAACTTGTGCGTTAACCAAATTCAGATAAACGGCAGTCCAACTCAAAAAGAAAAGTTTCTGCCAAAACTTTGTTCCGGAGAACACGTCGGGGCATTGGCCATGTCCGAACCAGGAGCGGGCTCAGATGTAGTAGGAGCGATGGCTTGTCATGCGGAAAAACACGGTGATTACTGGATTGCCAATGGTTCCAAAATGTGGATTACAAACGGTCCGGATGCTGACACCTTAGTCGTTTACATGCGCACCGCTTCAAGAGACAACGGTTCCAAAGCCATGACAACTTTCATCGTTGAAAAAGGCATGAAAGGTTTTTCAACATCTCATAAGTTGGACAAACTAGGAATGCGTGGTTCCAATACCTGTGAACTAGTTTTTAAGGATTGCAAAATCCCTGATGAGAATGTATTATTCGAGGCAAACCGTGGAGTAAAAGTCTTGATGAGTGGATTGAATCTGGAAAGGGTTGTACTTTCTGGAGGTCCTCTGGGAATCATGCAGGCTGCAATGGATTTAACACTGCCTTACATCCATGAACGCTGGCAGTTTGACCAGCCGATAGGAAGCTTTGAACTGATGCAGGGCAAAATTGCTGACATGTACACTGCCCTACAGTCTTCACGATCTTTTTGTTACCGCGTCGCCGAGAACTGCGAAAAAGACCAAGTCTCAAGGCGTGACACTGCTGCCTGTCTGCTACTTGCTTCTGAGAACGCAGTGAAAGTTTCTCTTGAAGCAATTCAGTCTCTAGGTGCAAACGGTTACATCAATGATTATCCAACAGGACGACTACTGCGTGATGCGAAACTTTATGACATCGGCGCTGGCACCAACGAAATCCGGCGTATGCTAATCGGCCGCGAACTTTTTGATGAGTCACATCCTACTGACCAATAGTTATTAAGCTATGGAAATCGTCCAATTATCTAAACTTTCAAATGAGTAAATTTAAATAGCTTATTAACAATAAGTTAACTTTAATAGAGATGGAAATATGTACTCTAAATTAAAATTAAATACTTGCATAATTGTTCAAAAAAATATTGCAAATATAATTATTTTAACATGTTTTTTGTTTACAGGGTGTTCCTTAGCTATTCCTGAGCCCGACGAAACTAATCAAACTCTGCTGATTATTCCTGTAGAAAGTCGTCAAACTCTAGGTAAATTTATATGGACTTTACATATTTCAATTAAGGACTCATCCAGTAAAGATAAACAAAATCATATAATTAAGCCAAATCCTGAAATGCTTTTTTCTTATAGTACGAAACTAAAGCCCGGTAAATATAAAATTACAAAAATGATAAGAAAGGCAAACCCCGGGTTTAAACTAGGCGGTAAGAAAAAACGACGCCCTGAAAAGATCAATAATATCGATGATTTTGAACTTAAAAAGGGCAGTGTAACAATCCTCAATAAAAAGTTCCTGTTTCAGCAGCCTCAATCAAAACTTGGGCCACCTAAAAGAGCTCAAAATCAACAAAAAAAGACAGATGCTGAGAAACATCTAGAGAGAAAAAAAAGGAAGAAGGAAAGAAAAGCCGATCAGGAGGCTATGAAGAAACAAAGAGTTAGGTTCGTTCAGATTGTTGATTTGGATGAAAGCTTTAAAACCTCCTTATTGGAAGAACTAAAAGAAGTAGATAATTTCGACAAATGGAAGTGAGATTAAAATAAGATTTTCCAAATTTTGAACGCAAGATTCGAGACATTGTTTAACGACCCAGGAAAAGTTTCGCATTCACTTTATTTTTTTAGTTCTACTAATTTT
>SHAT01000003.1 GCA_004213175.1 Pseudomonadota bacterium
TGTATCGGTATTTATTAGGAGAAAAAATGGTAACAGCTGAATATGGAACCGTCTCATTAATGGCTGCCTTTGCTGTTTGTGTATATGGTACTGTAGTCCCTCACATGGGAGTAAAAAGCAATAACTGGAATTTAATACGATCTGCGCAAAACGCCAGTGTTCTCAGCTTTTTATTAATCGCAATTGCTTCAGCTGTTCTCCTCAAGGCGTTGGTTGTAAGTGATTTTAGCTTGCGTTATGTATGGGAACATTCCAGCACAGATATGCCTTTAATTTACAAATTATCATCATTTTGGGGAGGGTTAGAAGGTTCTCTGTTATTTTGGGTTTTGATACAAAGTTTTTTCGCAATGATAGTTGCTTTCCGTTATCAATACTCTAACCGAGAAATAATTCCTTATGTAATTGCGACTCTAAATGCCATTTTAGCTTTTTTGTTGATTTTGCTAATCGGCTGGTCAAATCCTTTGGATTTACAAGGTGTCCTTCCTCTTGAAGGAAGGGGACTAAATCCTCTATTGCAAAACCCAGCCATGGCAATTCATCCACCATCTTTGTATTTAGGATTCATTGGATTTAGTGTCCCTTTTGCTTTTGCAATGGGGGGATTGATACTTGGTAAAATGGATAACGAATGGGTCATGACTACACGACGCTGGACGTTGACTGCTTGGTATTTCCTATCTGCAGGACTCATATTAGGCGGACAATGGGCCTATGAAGAATTAGGATGGGGAGGATTTTGGGCATGGGATCCTGTAGAAAATGCGGCTTTGATGCCCTGGTTGACAGGCACTGCATTTTTGCACTCTGTGATGATCCAGGAAAAGCGAAATATGTTGAAAATCTGGAATGTGGTATTGATCATTCTCACTTTTGGATTAACAATAGTCGGCACCTTCCTGACACGTTCTGGAATCATTAATTCGGTTCATGCGTTTACTCAATCTGAAATCGGTCCTGCGTTTTTAATTTTTCTGGCATTCATACTAGTCATTGGTTTTTCCCTGCTGTTCAAGCGCATTCAAATGTTGGAATCAGAGCACAAAATTGAATCAGTACTTTGTCGTGAAAATACTTTCTTGGCACAGAATGTCCTGCTCGTAGGAATAGCATTCACTGTATTACTCGGTACAACATTTCCTTTGCTAGCAGAAGCAGTGCGAGGTACTAAGCTTTCTATTCAAGCACCGTTTTTTAATACCATCATTGCACCAATGGGATATCTAGTACTATTGTTGATGGGAATCGGGACTTTGATTGCATGGAGAAAATCCAGCTGGGAAGGACTAAGTCGAAATTTTAAAAAACCGTTTATTTTGGCAACAGCAGGCACAGTATTTTTATGGTGGTTATTGTCAGACAGAAATTTACTCTTGAATGTTCATTTAATATTCTGGCTGACTATTTTTGTTAGTTCAACCATCATATTTGAAATTGTAAAATCAATACAGGTAAAAAGCAGCCAGGCTAAAAGTAATTATTTAATGGGACTCTTTTATGTCATTTCTGGTAACCCAAGACGTTATGGTGGTTTGCTGATTCACTTTGGCGTTGTGTTGATGTTTTTAGGTTTTGCCGGAACTTTTTTCAGTGTGGAACGTAATATGACTCTTGAGTCAGGAGTTGCCAGACAGATCGGTGAATATAGTTTGGAGTTCAAGCAGGTGGAAGAATTTACTGTCGGCAACGCTACACATCGTGCGGCTATTATAGAAGTCTTTGATATGCAAGGGAGTTTATTGGAAGTGATGAAGCCTGCGAAAAGTTTTTATCCCACACAACCACAGCCGCTGACGGAAGTTGCTATCCGACGCTCTTTTATGGAAGATCTCTATCTAATATTTTCAAGTGAAACCGGTGGAGAGCATAGCTCTGTTACGCTACGTGTTTTCATCAATCCCTTAGTTGGATGGGCTTGGATGGCTTTGCCGGTTTTTACTCTAGGTGTGGGTCTAAGTCTATCGTATAGACCAAAAAGATTGGGGGTTCATGAGGAAGTTCTACGTGAACCTAATTTAGACGTGCAAGCTCTAGACTCATAAAAAAAATATCATGTGGATATCATGGAAATTTTGGGCAGTTTGGGTACTTATAATCGGACTAATTGCTCTGTTTGCTTTTGGTTTTACGATTGATCCAAAAAAAGTTCCGTCTCCCCTTGTTGGAAAACCTGCTCCTGATTTCGAGATTAAAGCTTTAAGCGGTAATGAAAAGATTCGTTTGAGCGAACTAAAAGGGAAACCTGTTTTGCTGAATTTTTGGGCATCCTGGTGTCAAGAATGCAAGGTCGAAGCTTATATTCTGGAAGCGTTTCATCAAAAATATGGTTCAAAAACTCAGCAAATAAAAGTCATTGGTATTGCGATTCAGGATACAGCTGATAAGGCTAAAGCGTTTGCGCGTCTTTTTGGAAAGACATATTTCCTGAGCCTGGATGATAACACTGGAAATATAGCTCTCGATTATGGAATATACGGCGTGCCGGAGACATTTATAATAGATCATGAAGGCATAGTTGTATATAAACACATAGGGGCGTTTGATGTTGAATTGCTTGAGGAAAAGTTTAAACCGTTATTTTATAAAGGATAAAATTGTATTCAGGGAATAACTCGCAGAAGAATACTGTAAGGGGATTCGGAGCGTAAAATTTTGGGAAGGGATTCAAAGTGTGCTTTATTTAAATCATTCTCTACTGCGAGTTGGAATCTCACTGATTCCCCAGGTATTAGCAAATTTTTCTCCACTATTTTTCCGGAACGACTGATTGCGAGCTCTATCTGCATTTCCAGACCGGACTCAAAACGCTGATTTGGTTTAAAATGTGATGAAAATTCCTGCCGTAACTCTTCAAGAAATGAAGCTCTGGCTTTTTTAATTCGCTGCTTCATGAGGATTTTTTGAGCCATTTTAGAAACCATGCTGTCCCCATCATCAGTTTTGTTTTCCTGAAGCATCAAAACAGCTTTCATTTGATCTGTGTCTGTTTTAATTAGATGTTGAATTCGAGAATGAGCAAAGCGGAACTCAACTTTAAGAATGTCATCAGGGAACTTTTCCGGAAGCGGAGGTAATGCAATCAGTCGTGTTGCTTCTAATGCCGCTTCACTCATCTTCTCTGAAACTTCACCGAAGCTGGTAACCTGATAATTACTCACAAGCCCGTCTCTTCCTACTGTGGACAACACAAAAACCTCTCCACCTTCAGGGTATGAGCCATTCAAATAATCCGTAGCAGGATGATTTTCCCAATGGAAACGGGCTAACCTATGCCAGCGCTCGATGTATTTTTGATAATTCCAATTGTAATTACTGAGTCGGTATTTTTGGTAATAGCGAATCGTCAATTCAGGGCGTGTAAAGTCAGGTAATTTTTTTGTTTTAGAGTTGTTAGTGCTTTTAGTTTTTGCTGATGTTTGCTGTGAACTCACTAATTTTTTTGTAGCAGCTGTTTCAAGAGTTGTAGGGCTTTTCGCAATTTGCATATCTGTTTCCGGAATATCAAGTTTATCCAGGAATTCAAATTTGATTATAAATTGGGGGGACAGCATGGCATCTTCTTCACTGGAGCTAGACTCCTTTAGATAATCTTCGCTACCAGTAAAACTTTTTCCGGAAAAAATTAGCCATTCACCTTCATTAAAATTTGCGAGCCATTTATGGAGGGGTGTTGCAGGCAGTATGAGAGTGTTGTAATCCAAGTCTGTGTAGGCATTATTCCAGGTTCCCATCGTCACCCTGAATTCAGGGACAGGGTGATTGTTTTCTGCATTTTTAGAGGGAAATATCGGGAGTTCTAGTACCAGATAAGCTTTGCCGTTTTCGGTTGTCCGCAGAGTCTTAATACGGCCGATCCATTCAGATACAACAAGATCTTTTAATTGTTCTGTTAGAAATTTTTGGCGTTTTTTTCTCAAGAGATATTTTTTTATTGAATTTGGTGACGTTTTGTATTTTTCGGCAAAATCCGCTAACCCGCTCATGATTATTTGTTGTTTTTCTGGTATCAATGTCCTTATTATTTCCGGAATAGGATTCATCGCGTGCACAGAATTATCTGTCAGTTGACACCAGGCTACAGGACAAAAAATGAAAACATAAAGCAATAGCAATGTTGTAAAAAACGTTTTTTTAATTAGAGTTGTGTCCATGTATTTATGTTTTTGTTTGAATATTATTACTGGTTAAAAAACTATAATATGAAGCTTAAGTTTTTTCGATCAAGCACTAATTGCTGATTATCATAGTTTTTCGCCGTCTTTGTTAAACTGTACCAGAAAAATATCTCTACCCCCACTGTATTTTGCTCCATCCATTTGACCTTCGGTATAACCTGTAATATATATTTGTCCTGATCTACCTATAGCTAAAGCAAAAGGGCGTTCGTTTTCAGGTGTTCCAAATTGCCTTAGCCAGAGTAGTACACCCTCTGGATTATACTTTGCTAAAAACACATCTTCTTTACCTGAGTGGAGCTGATCTTCGAGGCTGCTGTTTGTAAAACCTCCAACAAGCAGATCACCTCTTGGAGTCCACTTTGCAACTGTGCTTTGTTCAGAATTTATACCTTTCAAAATGTGTGACCATTTTTTTTTACCAGCAGAATTGTAATTTTCAACAAAAGCATCGTACTTTTCTGTCTCATCATTTGCGTTTCTCATTTTTTGTGAAAGGTAACCCACAACCGCCACTGCTTCAGCATCATTAGTTGCCAAAGCGGTTCCTGATTCATCAAATTCAGTGCCAAAGGATTTTTTCCAGAGTTTTGGACCTTGCTGAGAAATCTTTAGCAGGAAAATATCTGTTGCTCCTTTTGATTTTTTTTCATCCAGTGACTGTTCGATATTCCCGCTAATATACAGGCCATTTTCTGTATCTGTAGCAAGTGCGCGAATATTGAGTCTTTTACTTAGTTCAGTCCCCCAGCTTTTTTCACCACCTTTACGGATTTTTAAAATATTAAAAGGTGTAGCTGCAGGAATAAAAATATGGCCGTCTTTATCCATTGTCAATCCATACCCTAGCGTAGTTCCTGGGAAATCATATATTTTAGAGAAAATTTCTCCTCCGTCCACGTTGAAATCAGCTAGGATCACAGCTGAACGATGTTCTTCTTTAGAATAAGCACTCAAGCGGATTTGATCTGCTTCTTTTAACTGCAAAACTACTGACGTTACTGGCCTCCCAAAGCCAGCCTGCTGAATCCAATGCTGAAATCCGTTCTGAGAATATTTTGCTAAAAACAAATCTTTTTCTTCTCCGCTTTCTCCGGCAATAGTTTGACCTGCCAGATAGATATTGCCTTCTAAATCAACAGTTGCAGCAAAACCAGTATCATTACCGGCAGTTCCAATTTGCTTACTCCATGAAGTCTGGAATCCGGGTTTGCCTGTAATTTCTTTTCTTAAGGGCACACCATTTATATTTTTGATTTTAGAATTCAAGCGGAAACTATGAAACTTTTGCGCAGCATATATTCCAACAGGAGATAAAATGATTTTTTTGAAATTATCATTTAACTCAAATGGATTCATCCGAACACATCGCTTGAAATCATTTGTACTAATCTGGATTGTTCCCGAACATTCTGTGTCTTCAGTATTAACACTTAACGTTTTAGGATCTAAAGGTTCGCTGAAAGAGAAAATTATTTCCGCGTTACGTTTTACTCTGCTTGCATTATTTGAAGGTTCAACGGAGACAAGTTCAGGGAATTTTAGAGAATTTTTTGCAGTTGTTTCAAGTCTAACAACGGCTGCTTCTCGGCATCCTAACAAAAAAATTGTAAAATTAAAAATAACAAAAATTACTGATACAGAAAAGTTGTGGCTGAAATTTAAAAAGTAAGTCATGAGTCGTTTTAGTTAAGTGCAAATTTATTTTTTTCCTTACTATGCGATTTTACTGTAAGCTTGTCAATATTTGTAGCGGATGGATAAAATCTTTTCTTAAAATTTGCTATGCTAAGGATTGGCTGTCAGCAGCGTTAGGATTTTATGTAAATCAATTGAACAAAAACTCGTGTTTATAATAAGAATTTTTTACCTCCGCATATATCTTTTACTTTGCTTACTGTTTTTACACTCCGGTACTTTGCTTCAAGCTGGAACAGTTAGTACAGAAGCTTTACCTTCCACACGATCTCAACTTCTGTTGTCTCTCTGGGAACAAGCACTCGAACTTCAACTTCCTAAACATCCATATTGGTTAAAACTTTTACATTATTATTCACTTGGCGAATCAGTAGGGCAATGGAGTTTTAAAAGTGATGTAACAAGCGACGAATTTTTTCTATCTGCCGAAGGTAAAATAGATCCTCAGGCAGAACTCATAAAAACTTTAAAAGCTTTGATTTCTCCTTCTGGTGATGACCACAATCAACATGCTCGTTGCAAGTTTATTGCCCGTTTTAACTGGCTCCGGAGCAAACTTAATTTTTCCGAACTACCTGAACATCCATGTCCACTTTTTGAGCGGTGGGCAAATTTGTCAGATGCGACCGGTATTAGCATTGTCTTCGTTTCTGCTTATTTGAAAAATCCTGCTTCAACATTTGGACATTTACTCATCAAATTCAATTCTAGCGACAGACTTTTCGGGCACTCCTTGCTAAGGCCTACTTTGAATTATGGTGCAAAGATTGAAGTCGGCGAGAATCCTTTGATGTATGCTTTACGTGGTATTTTTGGTACTTATGACGGTAGTTTTACGGATGAACGTTTTTACAATTACAATCATATTTATGGAGAGAACGAATTACGTGATTTGTGGGAATATCCACTTAATTTTTCTGTGGAAGAACGGCAGAGAATTACTTATCACGCATGGGAGCTGCTGCAGAACATTAACTTTAAATATTATTTTTTTCTTGACAATTGTGCTTACCGAATGGCTGAATTGTTGGAAATGGCTTGGGATGATGCATCTCGGATAAATACTTCCGGCGCGCTTTGGGCAATTCCGGTCGATGTTTTGTTTAAACTGAAAAAATTCAGAAACGGCAGTCGGCAGCATCCTTTACTTGGGAGTCCAAAGTTGATTCCGTCAAGACAAAGAAAATTACAGCAGCGTGTAGCTCAATTGACTGAAATGGAACAAGTTCAATTGAAGTCACTGATTGAAACAGCTGATCATTTGTATTCAGCGGAATTTATAGGCTTAACTGAAAGATCACGCGCGCGAATTATTGATGCTCAGCTAGATTTTCAACAATATCAAAAAAATGGGGAGTTCAGTTTGCTACAGCAAAAAGAACTCAACAAACTTCTTAGGCTGCGTAGTACACTGCCTGTTCTGGAAAATAAAATGTCAGTTGATCCTCCTAATTCTCCAACAGAGGGTAATCCTCCTATGAGGTTCCGTTTTGGAACAGCTTACAACGTTTCATCTGGAGCTGCTCTTGAAGTCGGAAGTTGGTCAAATTACCATGATTTGCTTGGGAATGAATCAGGACACTTTAGAAATGCCGAAGTTGTAACTCTAGATTTAAATATGCAGATCCGTTCAGATTCATTTGAGGTAACAAAATTTCAATTATTTAATATTCAAAAATATACCATCAGTCCAAGCGGAATTCCAGGAGATTTTGATTGGTCATGGAGAGCCCGCGGGGGTTGGGAACGAGAAAATTATAACTGTTTAGCATGTCTCAAATTCCGGATGGCCGGAGGTTTCGGACCGTCTATTTCATTAATGGGGAAAGATCTGGAATATTTTTTAGTAGATTTTTTTGGAGAAACCTCAAGTGACCTACGTTCAGCAGTAACATTGGGGTTTGCACCTCATCTCGGAGTGACATGGAGTTCACTGGATCTTTGGAAAATTAAACTTGAAGGAGGTTGGTTTAAAAGTATTTACGGTCCAAACAAAGAATTTTACCGAGGTAGTTTAGAACAACGTTTGACCCTTTATCAAGATTGGGATATTCGTTTGGAAATCAAACAACTAGAAATTATTGAAGGAACTTTAGCCTTACATTATTATTGGTGAAAAATTATTTCTCTACAGAATTATTCTTTTTCTCTGGAGCTTAATCATGTCTTAACAGCAGCGGTTTGTTAAGATTCAATTTCCCAGAGTAAACTTGGTAAGTGAGGCCGCTACCATGCATAGTGTGTCCTTCGCGGATCATCCTTAAAGGTTTAGGTATGGTCAGAGTGTCATTTTTTGAATCGTAGATCGCTGTCTCAGTAAAAACTTCTGAGACGTTGCCATGAAATAATACAACGTTGCCTGAAAGTGTAACCCGGTTATCATACCTTTCAATTAGCCCCTGATCTGCAGTGATGTGGAATTCTAGCTTTTGTGTAGAAAATTTTGAGTTCTTAGAAAGATCTGCAGAAGGCTTTGCGGAAGAATTGTCTCGAGCATAAACCCAGATTTTGACCTGTTCAATTCGCATGTGCTTGGATTTTTCTGAAATAAGCGCACGCTTACCTTTGAGCTTCCATTTTTTATTTTCCATATAGTAATCATTAACAGTAATCTGGTGCAAATCCAAAACACCTTTTTCTTCAATAGGTTTAATTTGTGTAGGCTGACTGAAAGAGAAAAAGTAATAAGCTGCTCCAGCAACAGTACAAAGTAGAAGAAGAGCCAAGAGTTCTTTCCGATTTTCACTCAGGAAGGACGAGTAGGTATAAATATCCTGATTTCCCATGGAGAGTTGGAGAAGATTGTTCAAAAACGAAATGCGTAAATTGGGACCTTCCACACAGTTGAATCTATTTTTATTGAACTTTTGTAAAGAGGCATCATCTCTGTTTCAAGAAAAGCAGTATTTTGTTGCTGACGTTGAAACTTTGGTGAGGGAAGCTCTAGCAGGAAAGATTTGTCGAAACTAAGTCCGCTTACCACAAGATAAATTCCAAGTCCATAACCGAGTACTCCTCCGATCGTTGTCGCTGAGATCAGTGATTCACGTAGCTTAATCCCTGAAACTAAATGGTAAGAGAACCCCATTGCTGCTCCCCATGCTGACCCCCAAAGTGTATTCCAGAAAACCGAATACATTACAGGTTTTTTGGTACCAAGAGGCGCTAAATCTATTTCCTGGGCGGAGATAATTGGAAGATTTATGCATCCTACTAAAACAAATATTATAAATAATTTTTTAAACCTGAGTCTCATTTATTTAGTTCACGCGAATTTTCAAACATTCTAAAATTGAAATCCAAAGATTTTCAGTCTAATGACTGGATCAGATATACTCTCTTCCTTACTAACAATTGATCTGTGAATAGGCCCAGAAAGATCATACCGTCCCAAAAGTTGATCAAGATTTTCGGGCAATTTGTTTTCTTGAGGGATGATTATCGCATTCTGCAGCATATAAAAACCAAATAATGCGCCCAAGGCAGTGCCAGCAATAAATCCGTTTTGTACTGTGCTTTTCAGGGTAACATTCGGATTGAGGGGATCCATGAACCACACCACAATTCCTAACCCAGCCCCGAACACTCCACCCCCAAGTGTGTATCCCAATTCCTGTTTCATAAGCAAAGGCCCTGTTTCCTGTGCATGTGAAGGGATAATATTCAGCAAAAGAAAGAAAAGCGGGATAATCAATTTTGTTTTCCAGGATCTGACGTTGATATTATTTGGAAAATAGCGCTTCTTTGTATTTAAAGGAATATCTGATGTTGAGCATTCCATAATGTGTTTCTCTATAATTTTTTAATACTAAATATTAATGTATAATTATAAATACTAAAGGCTAAATAACCAGAGTTAATAGCAGTTTTTCTGAGATTGAATGAGAATTGCATTTAGGCTTCTGTTAATTTATTTGCTCGTAGAGCTTAATTTACTATAGTTATAATAATTAAAAATTAGTCTTCTTTTTTTATGCTTTACTATCCCGTTGTTCGAAGGATCATGAAAGTGTTGATAGCACTATTTTTTATTGTAAATTCAGTAGTTGAAATCTCTGCACAAAACTTCGACGATGACCCATTAAAGTTAGATGGAGGTGATGAATTTGGTTTTGAGCCATTCGTAGAAGATGATTTCCAGGACAGTGATTTTGGTGTGGATGGATTCCAGAGTTTTGGAACCCAGCCCGGACAAGACTCCCAGGACCCTTTTGATCCTCGATTTGATTCCGGTAATAATTACCTTGATGAAGGCGCTTTTTCTGATGAAACTGAGTCAACATTGAAGGGAGATCTAATTGTTCGTCGTGAATTATTAACAAAAGAAGGAAAAGACGCTCCTTCAAACCTCGGTTATGGCGCAGGTACCGGTTTGATGATAGGTACTTGGTTCGCGTTCATTAGAAAAGAAACCAACACCCGTCAACAATTCCGTACAATCGGTACAAGTACTGTACTTGGGTCTTTAATTGGACTCATGTTAGGTACACGAAGTGTTTGGAATCCAGATGCCCCACGACCCGAAGAAATTTCAGAACCTACCGGCTTTTTCCAAACTCCCTCAGGCTGGCTTTATGCCAAAAGGGGAGAAGAGTTAAAAATTGCCTACCGTTGGAAGTTTTAGCAACACTTACGCCAAATTTGACCATAGTAGCTTCATTGAAAGCAGTCCGGTTCTTAGATGTAATTTTTTTCTTCTGAAGAACGAATTTCTCATATTTCATTTCCTCATTGTTTACGAATAATTTTGTTTAAAAGTCTCATATTTTCCCGAAAACGATAGCTGATAGTATTCAGTAAAATTCCTATCCCAATACTGCCAAAACCTAACAGCATCAATCCTGTAGACAAAATTGCTGTTGGTATCTTGTTTACAAATTCGTCTTCCAGATAATCCAGAATGACCCAGATTCCAAAAACTAATCCCACTATAATGAAAATCAGTCCAATTAGTCCAAAAAATGTAAGAGGTTTGTAGGCTTTTGCAATCCTACTAATTTCTGTAAGGACCCTCAATCCGTCTTGAACAGTTCGCAATTTTGATTCAGAACCCTCAGGGCGTTCCCTGTATGGGAGTGGTATTTCTTCAATCCTTAAACCATAATCCAAGACTCGGATAGTCATTTCAGTCTCAACCTCAAAACCAGAGGAAAGTATCGGGATGGACTGAACCAAGTCTTTATTGAATGCACGGTATCCTGACATGATGTCAGTTAGCTTGTTATTAAAAATCCAGTTAACCAGTCTGCGCACCAGATTATTACCAAAGATATGGAACAGTCTAAATGATTTTTTAGTATATTGTTCTAGTCTTACGCCAACTGTCATATCTGCGCAGTTCTTCATGACCGGTTTTAACAAATCCCAAACATGCTCTGCTGAATAAGTGTCATCCCCATCAACCAGAACGAAATAATCTGCTTCCACTTTTCTGAACATGCTTGAAACTACATTCCCTTTGCCTGGGCGAAGCTCCTTTATAACTTTTGCGCCACATTCCAGAGCGATAGCACCGGTACGGTCAGTACTATTGTTATCAAAAACAATAATTTCCGCTTCAGGAATTGTTGTTTTAAAATCCTGAATTACTTTACCAATAGTTATTTCTTCATTCAGGCACGGAATTAGGATGACAATTTTTGTATTCTTGTTGTTCTTCATAAGCTTCAGAGAATTGTTTTTGCTCAAAGTCTATATTTTTTTTTAATACTTCGCAACTCCTCTTCGATTTCATTTTCAGTATATTTGATATTTTTTGTAAAAGCCGCTTTTGAACCAGAATTAATTTCACGTTTCAAACGCTCCAGTTCTACTTCTATATTTTCCAGAGGTTCTTTGCGATTATTGACTGTATGTGTATTTTTATTATCCTTTTCTCTAGCATAACTATTTTCTGTTTGTTCGGAAACTACTTCAGTAATTTCTTGATAAATATTTCTGGCCCACTCAACCAATATTTCTAGTGGATCTCCGAAATTTAAACCAAATTTTATTAGCATTTCTTCAACTTCTTTTAGGAGATCTTCTAGGGTATCTTCCGGATTGGAAGTTGAAGAATTTTGCGCATTCACTGAGTGTTCTTTTTTACGTTTAAAGCTACTTCTGCCATAAGAAAAACTTGAGCTTCTTCCATTTTTCTGCTTATGTGGATGTTGATATTTTTTTTCAAATTTACCTAATTGGCTGTCAAAATCCTGCCTTTTTTGTGGATTTGCCAGAATTTCATAAGCTTGAGTTAATCGTACAAATTCTTTTTGCCGTTTTTTCTGTTCTTCTACGGAAAGTTGTTGAAACAAGTCAGGGTGGCAGGATTTAGCTTTTTTTCGAAATGCTTTGCGGATCAAATCAATATCTGCTGTCGGAGATACATTGAGCAGTTTATAATAATTTTCCATTTTTTAACAAACAACTAATAATTTATATACTATGGTACGTATCCTCTATTTTGACTTAGAAACAAAATATTCTGCCGATGAAGTGGGCGGATGGGGTAATATTGAAGACATGGGGATGTCAATCGGAGTTATCTGGGATACAACCGATGAAAAATTCCATGTTTATATTGAACACCAAATTCAGGAAATGGTCGATCATTTTTATCGCGCAGACCAAATTGTTGGATTTAATCATGTAGGTTTTGATTATCGTGTAGTTGCTGGGGTTCGTCATTCAGATTCACATGAACGCTCACAGCTTCACACAGAATTGGCAGGATTAAATAATTTTGACATGCTGCTCGAATTAAAAAAACTGCTAGGTCACAGGCTAAAACTTGAAGCCATCGCAAGACCCACTCTAGGTAAAGGAAAATCAGCTGACGGCCTGCAGGCGCTTAAGTGGTACAAAGAGGGTAAGCTTGAAAAAATTATCGAATACTGCAAAATTGATGTTGAAGTAACTCGTGATGTTCATCGTTATGCATTAGAAAATCGAAAATTGCATTATGATTCAAGAAGTGGAATTAAAACTGTTGGATTGGACTGGGATGTCCTGCCAGCAAAAAAGGAGCCTCAGCAAATGTCTTTGTTTTAGTTTCAGATTTAAGTGAGGAGGACATTGATTGTGCCAAAAAATTTTTGTGGAGCTTGACAAATTTAGTACTCATTTTTCTTAAATTATGACATTTTTTGAAAAACTGGAGGAGCGGGTTTGCTCCACACAGAGCTATCTTTGTGTTGGCCTAGATCCAATTTGGGAAAAAATTCCTCAACATTTACCACGCACTCAGGAAGGTTTGCTTGAATTTCTTTTAAAAATTGTAGAAGAAACTAAAGCTTATGCTGCGGCTTTCAAACCTAATTTTTCCTACTTTGAAATTTTGGGTGCCTCCGGAATGGAGGTTTTACAGGAATTAATACGTCAAATCCCTAGGGAAATACCTGTACTTGGTGATGCTAAAAGGGGTGATGTTGGACACTCATCGCAAATGTATGCAAAAGCTGTCTTTGAAACTTTCAAATGTGACGCTGTGACGGTATCACCCTACATGGGAGAAGATTCACTACAGCCTTTTTTTTCATATTCGGAGCGTGGCATTTTTGTCCTGTGTTTAACATCAAATCCCAGCGCCACTGATTTTCAACTCCCGGAAATGTATTTGCAGGTCGCAAGAAAAGTAAAAGAGTTAAATGTTGAGGGGAACGCTGGTTTAGTTGTTGGTGCCACCCGCCCGGGAAACATTGCCGCAGTTCGAAAAACCTGCGGACAGATGCCGTTTCTAATTCCCGGAGTCGGTGCTCAAGGAGGTGATTTGGAAAAAACTTTGATAGCAGCCGACGATGGTTCATTTATACCTTATCTTTTCAATGCTTCACGCAGTATTCTCTATGTTGACTCGAGCATAGATTATGCACAACAAGCAGGGAATGCCGCCAAAATGTTTCGTGATCAAATCAATTCCTGTCGCTTAAATTTGTAAGCATGAAAGTAACTTCAGACAAGAAACTCTGTTTCTGTACAACAAATTCTGTTTGAAGTGCAACTTGTTTGAGCATCTTCCCATCCAGCCAGTATTCAAGTGTTCCGAGCTTTTGTTTCACTTTAACGGGTGCTATTGTTTGATAAGGGATTTGCGGCCGGATTTCCAGACGCTGAAGCTCTTCAGCATTTAACAAAAGACGTACAGATTCATTCGCACTTAACGAAACATTTTCTACCTCTCCCCCTTTTACACCTGCTGAATATGAAGAAACATCTTTTTTGTTAAATTCATAAATTTGATACTTATCAAATCCGTAATCTAACAAATGTCTGGCGGACTTGCTTCGCAACCGAGAATTCTTTGTGCCTAATACTATACAAATATAGCGTTGTCCATTACGCTTTGCTGAAGAAACCAGGTTGAACCCAGCACGTCGGTGATAGCCTGTTTTTAAACCCTCCATCCCACGGTAACCCCGGATCAGTCTATGATTTGTGTTCAGTAATTGAAATGTTCCGTTTCTGAAACTATCAAGCCGAGTTGAAGACCAGCGCAAAAATTGCGGATGCTTAATCAGTTCAAGCGCAAGTAAATATAAATCATATGCACTGCTCACATCGAATTTTTGACCGCGTCCTGGGGGCAAGCCGTGAACTGAATAAAAATCGGTATTGTTCATGCCAAGTTCGAGTGCACGTTCATTCATTCTTTTGATAAAGATTTTGACGTTGCCTTTAACATGCTCAGCTACTGCGACAGCCGCATCGTTTGCAGAAGAGATGACAGTAGCTTTCATTAGCTCTGAGAATTTAAAAATTTCTCCTTGTTTTAAATAAACCTGATGTCCACCAATTTTACTTGCCCAGCGTGATACCTTGACACTATCCTGCAAACTAATGTGCCCTGACTCAATTTCTTCAAGAGCAATCAAGGCGACCATCATTTTCACTAGTGATGCGGAATATAATTTTTGATGGATCCGGTCATGATGTAAAATTCGGCCGGAATTGGCATCGGCTAAAAGTGCAGCTTTGTAATTTGAGCGGTAACGGTTAACCTTTTCTTTAGGAAATACTGAATTTGTGGTGAAAAGAGTAATGAAAAATAATGCACCCAAAATGATTGTAAAACGTTTAAAAACAATTGAATTTATCAAGGTCTCTTTCTTCCAATGGTGTGAGGTTTTGTAAGACTAAATTAGTACTAGCTTGGCTACTACTTCAAGGATTGTACCGTTCTTATAAGTATTGCTTACTCAACTTTCAGGAAAATTAAAAAATTGTGTATCAATCAGGTTAATGAATATCCCAGTTTGACTTTATTTTAACTTTTTACTAATCTAAATGCAATTCGTTAGGGGTGGGGTTCCTGAACAAGGAGACCGCCTGAGAAAGTCCCTTGGAACCTGATCCAGATAATGCTGGCGCAGGAAAACGATTCTTCCGTTTTGCAGTCTCTGCTACCAATTTCCGGCCATTTGCCTTTCTCCCCCCTAGGATATTGTCTAAAAGATTTTTTCTGGTTTTGCCGGGGAATTGTAATTATCTGAGAATGTTGTGAAAATAAAAATTTTGTCAATTTATTTCCTGTTATTCTTTTTTTCGGGAATTAATATCATTCCGGCTGCAACCGAGGCATTAACGATTTACACTTACGATTCTTTCAACAGTGAATGGGGTCCGGGACCGATAGTATTTAAAGGTTTTGAGGAGAAATGCTCCTGTAAACTAAAAGTTGTTTCAATAGGTGATTCCGGAAAAGTGTTGAATCGTGTAATCTTGGAAAAAGTGAATCCACAAGCTGATATTCTGCTAGGTTTGAATAACAGTGAACTTGAAAAATCATTCAGTTATCACTTGTGGCAACCATACCGTTCATCACTTTTAGTAAAGGTGCCTACGGATTTACGTGTGGATAAAAAATATCGTGTGACCCCTTTTGATTACGGATACATTGGGTTTGTTTACGACAGTCAAAAATTGAGAAAAGCTCCAAAAAGTCTGCAGGACTTGCTCGATCCAAAATACAAAAGAAAAATTGTTATCCAAAATCCGAAAACTTCTTCTCCGGGCTTGTCTATGTTACATTGGACAATTGCGGTTTACGGTGAACAGGGCTATCTGGATTACTGGAAAAAACTGCAGCCGAATTTACTTTCTATAACAGATGGGTGGTCGGCGGCTTACGGTATGTTTAGTAAAGGCGAAGTTCCGATTGTCCTAAGTTACGTAACCAGTCCGGCTTATCATTTGGAATACGAAAAAACGGAACGTTATCAAACCGCTGTGTTTCAGGAAGGACATTATAGGCAGATTGAATTTGCCGGAATTCTTAAAGGCACAAAAAGGATTAAACTCGCTCGTGCGTTTATCGATTTTATGCTTTCCGATATATTCCAAAACGCAATTCCGCTAAAAAATTGGATGTTTCCGGTCATACACTATCAAGCTCTGCCAGACTCTTTCAGAATTGTTCCTAAACCAAAAAGTGCTCCGGAATTGAATCCAGCACGTGTTAATCAGCAAAACTCAAAATGGCTGAAAGCATGGTCACGGGCAATGTCAGAGTAGTTGAAAAATGAAATTTCACCTTCTGCGTCCTCTGCAAATATCCTCTCTTCTTTTGCTTGGAGCAGGATTTTACTGGCCGGTTTTAAGTTTTCTTTCCGGAAGCAATCCTCTGTATTCAGAAGAAAGTTTCTTCCATGGAGAGTTTTTTCTAGATTTTTTAAGTGACCCATGGAACTTAAAAGTCATTGCTTTCTCAATCGTTCAGGCATTTATGAGCGCGCTTATTTCAATCCTTGTTGGACTCCCCGGAGCATGGTTACTTACACACTATAATTTCCCGGGGCAGCGCTGGTTCCGTCTGCTTACATATCTCCCTTTTATTTTGCCTTCAATTTTGGTGGTTTTGGCGATGGTTCTTTTTTTTGGTAACAATGGCTGGATCAACCGTGGTTTAATGTTTTTTTTGGGCACAGAAGAACCACCTGTGCAATTCCTCTATTCACTGTCCGGAATTTTAATTGCGCATGTTTTTTATAATTTCCCCATTGCGATGAAAATAATTGGTGACCAGTGGGAAAGGATTTCTGAGCAATATCTCCAGGCTGCGCGATCACTCGGTGCAGGAAGTATCAAGCGTTTTTTTGGTATAACTTTCCCTTTGCTGCTGCCTTCAATTGGTTCTGCTTTTGTGTTGATATTTATTCTCTGTATGAACAGTTTTGCGATTATACTAGTTCTCGGCGGGGGTATTCGTTACACAACAATCGAAGTTTTGATTTATCAATTAGCACGCATTGAACTAGATTTTTCAGGAGCCGGGAGTTTAGCTTTTCTGCAGGGGTGTTTGAGCTTGGTCAGCATGGTAATTCTGTTCAGGGGGAGGAACCGCTGGGTTGAACAGAAATCTCCAGTAAAAAGTTGGCTGCCGTTAAAACTGAGGAATTATTCCCTGAAAGCCTGGTTTGCTTTGTGTTGGATCATATTTGTCTTAATTTTTACATTGGGACCTCTGTCTGCGATAGTACTGGACTCTTTTCGTAAATTTGAGAATGGTGAGTGGATTTACACCTGGTACTGGTATGATAAACTTTTCAGCTGGAGTGAAAACAATTATTTTCTCTCATCACTCTGGAACTCACTTCGAATAGGTCTCGGCAGTGCTCTTATTTCATCCTTGTGCGGAATTGGTCTGGTAAGTTTAATTGCCTATAAAAAAGGTGGACAGCGTCGTTTTTGGGAAGTGCTGACGTTGTTTCCGCTCACACTGTCAACGGTAGTTTTTGGTGTAGCATGGTTCCATTTTTATCAGGGTAATCTAGTTGACACTGTTCCGTTGATTTATGTAGTAATAGCCATGCATGCGTTGTTGACTTGTCCTTACTGGATTCGAGTGGTTCTACCAACTCTGGAAAGCATACCGCAAAAGTGGCACATAGAGTCAAAAATGCTCGGGGGAACAATTCTGGAATATGGATTTCGAATTTTGTGGCCCTGGCTGCGCAAAACATTTTTGATCGCGTTTTTCTTCAGTTTTTCGCTTTCACTCGGAGAACTTAACTCCACCATGATGATTGCGGATGATAGCGTACGTACCCTCCCGCTTGAAATATACGGAGCGATTTCCGGTTATCGTTTTTCATATGCTTCGGCGGTTGCGGTTATTCTCCTTTTTCTCTCTGTATCTATATTCTTCGCAGTGGAACGTAGTTTGGGACACTTTGAACTTTATAAATAAAATTAAAGAATATTTACGTGAAAAAACTTTACACTTATTCAGGACAAAGTATATGCTGAAACAGTAGAATGTAACTCAGTTTGATAACTAAAAAATCCTATGGGAAGGAATGTATGGGAATTGGGTGCATAAGAGAGGAAACGTATATTGCAGAAAAAAATGCTGCTGGAGAAATATCTGCTTCATTCTTGGAGCAAGATTTAGAATCAGTAATTTTTAAATATGCTATCAGAACATTCCCTTTTTCTAGTGCTTTCGAAAACGTTCCTGGTTATCGTGAAGAAGAACTACCGGAATTGATCCAGGGACTGATTTCAGAAGGTATAATCAAAGTTGGATTTTATTACGAAGAAATGCAGGAAGACCTAACAATTTTTTATTTCCTGCGTTTGAGTAAAGAAAAACATTTAGTTCTGGGACTCGATCCTAAAGAGGTATCAGTATTTATTTCAAATGTAAACGGAATCTTTCGTTTGAGCGATGAACAATACGTTAACTTGCTGAAAATCCCGATCTGTTGAGTCATTCCTGATTTAGCAAAATCTCTGTTTTTACTTCCATCCACAATTATAATGGCAGTACTCTTTTTTTCTTAATTTTCTGGAATAATAATATATGCAATTTACATTGATAGGCATGTCCGGAGTTGGGAAATCTCATTGGTCTAAAAAAGTTGAAGCCCAGGGATACCGCAGATATAGTTGTGATGAACTAATTGCAGAACGTTTCGGCGTAGAACTTGGTAAGAAAGGAAAGGCTACACAGAACCTCGCAAAATGGATGGGGCAGCCTTATTCAAAAGACTATGAGGATGCCGAAGCACTGTATCTTGAACTTGAAAACGATGTTGTCACACAGATATGTGATGAGCTAGAATTTGGTAGCCAAAAACATAAACCAGTGGTGGTTGATACGACAGGGAGTTTGGTTTATCTGAAAGAATCGCTACTTAAACGTTTGCGGAAGCTTACACGTACGGTTCTTCTAAGTATGCCTGTCAATAAAAATGAAGAACTTTTTGAAACCTATCTTCAGGATCCTAAACCGGTTATCTGGAATGGAAAATATCTTCCTTTTCAAGGTGAAAATCCCCAAAAAGCCCTCGGCAGATGTTATAGGGAATTATTGTCTTTTCGCAAGGAGCGCTACGAATTGATGTCTGATTATAATATGGATTATTCTTTTCACCACAACCCAGAAACCACGGTGGAAGATTTGCTTGAATTTGTTGGTATCAGTTTGAAAAAGTAGATCTAGATCTCTATGAGGTTATGTCCCGCCTGTCCTTATCAAAAACTTGATTCTAAATCATTCGAAGATTTTATGATGATCAGGACTGATCCTGAATACTCAATCTGGAACTAAAAATATTTGCTTGAGTTAAAGATTCAGTTTAAACTAAAAATCAAAAAATCTTGTGGTAAAAAGTTTTATCAGGGTTTTCTTAAATTTGCTTGATCTTTGCATTTAAAGCTTGAATTAGTAGCTTTCGGGTGCTAATTTGAGATCATTAATAATAAAGTTACAAACATACTTTTAACTACTTTTAGGAGGTGCTATGGGTATCATTTCAGGTCTTGGTCTAGAATTATTGTTGCGTTGGATACATTTTTTGGCTGGAATAACATGGATTGGTCTGTTGTATTATTTCAATTTTGTGCAGGGGGAGTGGTTCAAAGAAACTGATGCTTCTGCAAAAACGGCTGCGGTGCAAAAACTTGTGCCGAGGGCACTTTGGTGGTTTAGATGGGCGGCTTTGATTACTTTTCTTGCAGGAGCATTGACCTTAATAAATAAGGGAATGCATGCAGGAGGAGGATGGTCAGTGGTTTATGCTTCATCTTGGGGTATCATGATATTAACCGGATCCGCTCTGGGCACATTAATGTTTTTAAATGTATGGCTTATTATTTGGCCAAATCAACAAGTTGTTATTGCTTCTACTAATAAGGTTGCAGATGGGGGAGAGGCCTTGCCTGAAGCAGCAAGTTGTGGTGCAAAAGCAGCATTAGCATCTAGAACAAATACTTTGTTTTCCATTCCGATGCTACTCTTTATGGGCGCGGCATCTCATTATCCTATGGCGCTGCCTGTAGATACTAATTTTTCAGGACTATTTTGGGTTTTGGCTATAATTATAGGCTTGCTTGAAGTTAATGGAATAGTTGGAAAACCAGGGCCAATGGCTTCCGTAAAAGGTGTTATAACCTCAGGTTTTATTCTTACAGTTGTTTTATTTGGGGCGATTGGGGTTTTAATTTAGGTAAAGTTCTTCTTCAAAATTTATAAAAAACATTCTATTAATTATTCTCTAAAGTTTCTTCTGATCTAGAGAAAAATCAACTGTTCCCAAGAGTTTGCTATTTAGAGTTTTACTTGTGGGAACAGTTAAATTTAAAATATTAGTACTGGCAGTTGAAAAAATTTTAACCCATCCTGTATTGAAGATCGATCTCCTCAAAAAAAGTCACCACAAAAGAGGCAAAAAATATTTTTGATGGCAGGTTAAGGATTGTAAAAACATTATAATTACCCCTCTTAGCTCAAATATTCTGCCTTCAAAAAATACTTACTTTTTGTTTTCAATCAACGTAAAAATCCTAGACAAATAGAGAGGATAACGGTGCTCTAAAAAGAATCAGTAGTATCTCCCATGATTTTTTAAGCTACTGGCTTAGAAGAATGGAAAAACTAAAATGAGATTTGACAACTTTTTTCAACCCCTACAGGTTTTATTTCTTTATAAATATAAGGATAATAAATTATACTTTCTTAATAAATCCAACGATTTTTTCACAATTTCAAAGTAATTAATTGATACATAAAAAGATGTAGTATCTTTTTTTAGTTTTCGTTGTATTTCCATTTCTTGCAGCTTGTGATTAGAAGATTTTCAATGAGACAGAGTCTACTTTGGAAGTTGAGAAAATATGAGATTAATACTTCAATCCGTGATTCTTTAAAAGTTGAGCGTGTCTTTTAGGCCAACTACACTTCATATCATATTTATAATCCAAAAAAACCTTTTGGTATCATTTAATAGGATTTCAAACAGAAAAAAATTGAATTCGTGAAGCCCCAATACGAATTTCCAAGCAAAATTATGCCACTGCTCCTAAATTCGAATCTGCAAACCTTAAAATTTCACGCGTTCCAAAATTTTCCTTCAAAGAAAACATTGGTAATCCTAGTCATTTATAATTCACTTCTAACCTTATTTATATGGCATGAGAATTGCGTTTTTCAGACGATAAAGCGTGTGTAACCGAGAGTAAGATCTGCTTGATTTAAGCATTTCTGAAGCCAATAAATATTAATTATAATCTCCAAATCGTTGCCATGCCGGTTTACCAGCTGATTCCCAAATTATCTTTGTTCCCTCCGACTGAAGAAGCAGAAGAGGATGGGTTATTAGCAATTGGGGGAGACTTAACAAAAGAGCGTTTGCTCGCTGCATACAGTAAAGGTATTTTCCCATGGTATGAAATAGGGCAACCGATTTTATGGTGGAGTCCAGATCCGCGTTTAGTTTTAATTCCCGAAGAGTTAAAGATTTCACGCAGTCTCCGCAAAGTCCTTCGCAAACAAAAATTTGAAATTCGGGTTGACTCTTCTTTTCAACAAGTTATAAAAGCATGTGCTGATGTTAGAAAGCGACAGGGCGAAGGAACGTGGATAATACCTGAAATGCAGCAGGCCTACACAGATCTGCATGAGGAAGGATTTGCACATTCTATAGAAAGTTGGCTGGATGGTAAATTAGCCGGCGGACTATACGGTATTTCATTAGGACAGTGTTTCTTCGGTGAATCGATGTTTAGTACAAGGAATGATTCTTCCAAAGTAGCACTGGTAGCTCTGGTAGATTTTTCAATACAGGTCGGAATAAAGATGATTGACTGCCAAATGACAACGGCGCACCTCTTGAGTTTAGGTGCAAGGGAAATCAAGCGGAAAGTGTTTTTAAAAAAATTAAAAAAATGCCTTGAGCAACCAACTCTAAAAGGAAACTGGAACAGTCACTCAGTTTCAATTGGAACAAATTATTTTCAAAATTAAAATGGCAGAATCACAAGGGAAAAAAGTATTTCGCATTCAGCTATCTGTGTCGATTGTTTTACTTTTGCTTACTCTGAGTGGCGTAAGTTTACTTGCGTCATTTTATTTGGGCATGATTACCGGTAAAAGTATGCAGCGTCCATCGGAAAATTCTTCAGAAGAAACAGAATCATTGGTAGAGGAACCAATGTCAGATGAAGATTTGAAATTCTTCAGTCTGGGAGAACGGGAAAAGCGACAGGATTTACTTGATCTTGAAGAAATAAGCGATTTAAAAAGGAAAACAGAAGAGCTGACAAAAATACCTAAAAAGCCGGAAACAAATTTGCCGATAAAGCCAAAAACTGCTGGTACCAAAGTATCTACCCCTGACAGTTCTGCTACGGAACAAAAACTTGTCAGTAATAAACAGAATCCTGTAATAAAAAAAGACATTTTAGAAAGTCCAGAAAAACCAAAAACCCCTTTAGTTAAAATCAAAAAAGAGCCAGCTTATACTATTCAGGTTTTCGCTTCACGTAATCATCAAAACGCCAAAATTTTAGTCGGAAAACTTAAGAAAAGCGGTTATAAAGAGGCATTTATTTTTAAGCACACTGCAGGTAGCAAAACCCTTTATCGAGTCCGCGTAGGTAAATTAGAGCGTTCAAAAACACAAAAATTTGCGAATGAACTTAAAAAGCTTAAATATATTGATTCCGTCCAAGTAACACGCTTCTAAAGATTTTATTTTATTAATCTTCATATTTTCAAATTTCTATCTAAAAAATTTATTTGGTCAGCCATGAGTAATTATTGGCGTTTTTCACGATCAGCTTATTATTCGGTTGTTTCTGCACTGCCGTTACTGGTGGTTTATGAAATACTGGTTATTATGACCCAGTCTCGTTATTGGGGGATTAGAAATGCTGCAGATATGTGGATACGAACTTTCCTGATGGCCTTTGATTTACGTGCTCAGCATTTGACTTTCGTGATGATAGGGATTGCTTTTGCGCTGATTCCGGTGGCTAAGGCTCGCTCTTATGGCGTTAAATTAAAAGCTAATTTCTTTTTACTAATGCTTGCGGAGGCTTTTACTTACAGCCTAGTGCTAGGAGGGGTTTTGCAGTCTATTTTAAGGCTCAGTGGACTAGCCGCGGGCGGACCCGGAAACGGAGCACTACAGAATTTTGCACTTTCTCTGGGAGCGGGTTTATTTGAGGAAATTATTTTTCGGGTACTCTTGCTAAATCTGCTATTTTTCATACTCAACTACATTTTCAAAAACAAGGTTACAACCGCCGTTATTTCTGTTTTAGCCGCATCTTTTCTGTTCTCATTGAGTCACTATATCGGCTCTATGGCAGATTCATGGGAACTATACAGCTTCATGTTCCGCTGGATTGCAGGTATGATTTTCACTGTTCTGTATTTCATCCGAGGTTTTGCCATAACAGCCTATACACACGCACTCTATGATATTTGGGTGCTTGTTTGATTTTAAGCTTTCGGATTTGTTCTTGGAAATTTACAATCAAACTTTAGCAATTCAACCAAATTCAATAATTTCCTGGCACAATTAAATAATAGTATGAAAGTTCCTTTGCTCGATCTTCGCCCTCCTTTAGAGGAGTTGCATGATGAAATTGTAAAAGCCGTTACTCAAGTCATTGATTCAACTTGCTACATTATGGGGCCGGAAATAGATGGTCTTGAAAAAGAAATATCTGCATATTGCGGAACTAATGATGCGGTAGGTGTATCTTCAGGAACTGATGCACTTCTTTTGGCACTGATGGTTTTAGACGTAGGTCCTGGAGATTTAGTCCTCACGAGTGATTTTTCTTTTTTTGCAACTGCTGGGGTGATTGCACGTTTGAATTCAACTCCGGTTTTTGTTGATATAGATCCGCAAACTTTCAACATAGATCCAGAAAGTTTGAGAAATACTTTAACTGAAATGGACGCTCAAACCCGAAAACGTGTCAAAGCAATTATTCCGGTGCACCTCTATGGACAATGTGCGGATATGGAAGCAATATTAAACATTTCTAGAGAGTATAATATTCCTGTGATTGAAGACGGTGCACAGGCTATCGGTGCAGAATGTGAACTTGATGGTCAAAAAAAAAGGGCCGGTAGTACAGGAGATTTTGGCTGTTTTTCATTTTTTCCTTCAAAAAATTTAGGTGGTGTTGGTGATGGTGGAATTGTTACAGTCAACAACCCTGAAATAGCAGAGCAATTACGTCTCAAAAGGGTTCATGGTGGAGAACGTAAATATTACCACCGTGTCATTGGAGGAAATTTCAGGCTTGATCCAATTCAGGCAGCAGTGATTCGTGTTAAACTACCTCACTTGAATGAGTGGCACAAGCAGCGGCAGGAAAATGCAGAGCACTACAATAAATTGTTTGTTGAAAAGGATTTACTAGGAAAAGTTCAGTTACCTTTTATTGCACATCCACAGAATCTGCAGAATGCTCATATATTTAACCAATATGTGATTAAAGCAGAAAGGCGCGATGAACTAAAGTCGTATTTAGCGGAAAATGAAATTGCTTCTGAAGTTTATTATCCGCGGCCTTTTCACCTTCAGGAATGTTTCCTACATTTAGGTGGAAAGATAGGGGATTTCCCTGTCGCAGAAGCAGTAACAACAGAAGTGCTTGCCCTACCTATTTATCCTGGAATGACTAAGGAAATGCGGGAAACTGTGGTAGAGCAAATTGCAAATTTCTACTAGTCTTAAGCTTCTTTTTCTTTAAGTTTTTCTTGTCGTTCCTTAATAACCTTTTCTTGAACAAAGGAAGGACACTCTGCATATTTCTCAAATTCCATTGTATAGTTTGCTTTGCCAGCAGACATCGAACGCAAGATAGTAGCGTACCCAAACATTTCAGCCAGTGGCACCCCGGAATTTATTACCGTGTCATCGCCTTTTACTTCAGAACCGTAGATCACACCGCGGCGTGAACTCAGGTCACCGATTACAGAACCCTGATACTCGCTTGGAGACTCGACTTCAACTTTCATGATCGGTTCAAGCAAAACAGGATTTGCTTTTCCAACTGCCTGTCGCATAGCATAACGTGAAGCGAGTTGATAAGCTAAGTCACTGGAGTCAACGTCATGGTATTTTCCTTCGTTTAAGGTTACCTTAATATTAACCATCGGAAATGCTGCAAGCGGCCCTTTTTCCATGACATCCTTGAACCCCTTTTCACAGGCAGGGATGTGTTCGGAAGGAATTGAACCACCAAAAATTTTGTTTTCAAAAACGAAATCATCTTCATGATCCAAAGGCAGGGGTTCAATAGACCCTGAGACACCGGCAAACTGTCCCGAACCTCCGGTTTGTTTTTTGTGCAAATAATCGTATTCTGCTGAGGCAGTTATTGCTTCGCGGTAATTGACCTGGGGAGCACCTACTATAACATCTACTTCAAATTCTCGGCGCATGCGCTCAATGTAGATATCAAGGTGCAATTCACCCATTCCGGATATTATGGTTTCCCCGGACTCTTTATCAGAGGATACATGAAAAGTCGGATCTTCACGCATAAAGCGACCCAATGCTTTACTCATCTTCATGTGTTGTTCATTATCTTTACCTTTAACTGCTAGTGAAATCACGGCATCCGGGACAAAAATAGATTCACATGAAACATTTGTACCTTCTCCACAGAAAGTATCACCAGAAGCACAATCAACCCCAACCATTGCCACTATATCACCAGCCTCTGCGATATCAATATTTTCTCGGTCATTTGAGTGCATTCTAACCATACGGCCAATGCGCATCTTGTTCCCGGTTCTGGAGTTAATCACCTGTTCACCTTTGGCTAGTTTACCCTGATATACTCTGGTATATGTTAACTGTCCAAACTGTTCTTCTGTCAGCTTAAATGCCATTGCTACGGTGGGTTTGTCCGGATCACACTCTAAAATTACTTCTTCCTGTGTTTTGATGTCAGTTGCCTTGGTTGAAGCGGCTTCCAGTGGTGAAGGGAGGTAGCTAGTAACTGCATCCAGAAGTGTTTGTACACCTTTATTTTTGAAAGCACTTCCCATGTAGACAGGACAGAGTTCTAGTGTCTGCACACCAATTTTAACTGCCTTATGGATTGACTCTTCTGAAATCATTTTTTCTTCCAACAAATCTTCCATCATTTGATCATCAAACATGGAAACCGCTTCCAACATTTCAGCCCGGTAGCTATCTGCATCTGCCCGCATTTCTTCCGGTATTTCTTCTATCCGAATGTCGTCGCCGTGTTCTCCTTCAAAATAAATGGCCTTCATTGTAATCAAATCAACTACACCCAAGTGGTTTTCCTCAAGACCAATCGGCAGTTGCATTGCGACAGCATTCAATCCAAGAATATCACGTATTCCTTTAATTCCGTTGTGCGGATTTGCACCCATGCGATCCAGCTTATTGATGAAAGCAAGTCTCGGAACACGATAACGCTTCATTTGCCGGTCAACAGTAATCGATTGTGACTGAATCCCTGCAACTCCGCAAAGAATCATTATAGCACCATCAAGAACGCGAAGAGAACGTTCCACTTCAACAGTGAAATCAACGTGTCCGGGTGTGTCAATGATGTTTATTTTCTTGTCTTCCCAAGTTACACTGGTTGCAGCAGAAGTAATCGTGATGCCCTTCTCCTTTTCCAGCTCCATGTGATCCATGGTCGCTCCAGCGCCTCCTCCGCGTACTTCTTCAATTTTGTGAATTTTCCCGGCATAGTACAAAACACGTTCTGTGAGAGTTGTTTTTCCGCTGTCTATATGAGCGGAAATGCCGATGTTTCTTGTGTTTTCGAGAATCTTTTCTGATGCAGGGTTCATTGCCCAATCCGTTAAAAATGGTATTTGTGAAAAGTTAAATAAAATGTAATCCGCTAGTATAGCTGGTAATTAAGTCTAATTCAAGTGGTATTCTCAAAGCAGCACTTAGGGGTATTTTTATAAGTTTTATTGAATGATGGGCTATCTAAAGCATAGTTTAGAATCGATGAAGTTGCTTACATAACCAATTTGGGTTGAAGCTGTGCAACCAGCATCATGCAAGGCTTTGAGGATAGAGGACGTTTGATCTTCCGTAACTGCAACCAGGAGTCCACCGTTGGTTTGAGGATCCAGCATTAATTCTTGCTGAGCCGGCGTGCTACCCTCAAGAAAAGACCAGTTATTTGCGACCAGGTTACGGTTGGTTTGGTTAACTCCGGTTGTGACACCGCGCTCATACATTTCCGTGGCCTCATTCATAATTGGAATCGCGTCCAGCGAGATATTGAAGGATAAGTTCGAACCATTCAACATTTCCATTGCATGACCCGCAAATCCAAATCCAGTTATATCTGTTACAGCGTGGATCTCAAAATTAGAAAAAACTTCAGCTGCGGTTTTGTTGAGCAAAACTATGGATTCAAGGCATTCCCCGAGGGCCTTAGCTGAGACTAAATTTTTTAGATTAGCATTAAATAAAACTCCGCTTCCGAGAGCTTTGGTCAATATGAGTTGATCACCATGCTGTGCACCTCTGTTTCTCCAAATCTTTTCAGGATGGACCATACCGGTTACAGCGAGGCCAAATATTGGTTCTTTGTTATCAGTTGTGTGACCGCCTAAAAGAACCGCACCTGCCTCTGTTATTTTTTGAAGTGCCCCTGATATAATTCCTGTTAAAATTTCATGATCAAGTTTATCTGAAGGAAAACCTGCCAGATTTAGACAAGATAACGGTTTGCCTCCCATTGCGTAAATATCACTTAAAGAGTTAGCAGCCGCAATTTGTCCAAACAAAAATGGGTCATCAACCGGTGGAGTGATAAAATCGGCGGTGAATACCAGAGCCTGTTCATCATTCAGTCGATAAACTCCTGCGTCATCACTGGTTTCAAACCCAACCAGTACATTTTTTTCGGTATTTTCAGGCAACGAAGCCAGCAGTTTTTTCAATCCGACCGGACTGAATTTCGCTGCTCAACCACAGGTTTTTGCTAAACTTGTGAGTGTAGGTTGCTGAAAAAGTTTCTTCAGATTCATAGTATAGTTTTGAAATGATTGGATTTTCTGCACCTTAAATTAGCACCTGCTACAGAAATGACAAAATTCAGGATTTCAGGAAAACCGTAAATAAACAAGACTTATAGCTCAAAACAGGTTCTGATGGAATCAGGAATCACCTGTGCCTGCAGACGTTTGGGGTCGTCGGGATGAGGTTTGGCCCATACTCGAACTTCGCTGCCTTTTACGGCAAGCCGTCCGTTGTTATGAATTTCGTGTGCTGCAACCAGTGTTTTTTCACGCCATTCACTGATCCAACTGCTAACTTCAATTACGTCACCATATCTTGAAGGATAAAGGAATTCTGCATGAGCATCTACGATCGGCAGACCGACCACACCGTATTGATCCATTAGATCCCCCATATTTACTCCGGCTTTGTCAAACAGATGATGAGCACTTTGATCAAACCAGATAAAATAATTCGGATAAAAAACAATTTTTGCAGGGTCACAATGACCCCAACCTATATGAATTGAGATTGTGTTTTTAAGCATTGAATTTTTCCTGATTCAGCAAATTAATGGCGCATAAAAACAGAGTAGAGACGAAGACTCTAATGAAAGTAAATGCGTCTTTGTAACGTTTTTCAAGCCCGAGATTCAGGTTTGAACCTTAACAGCATAAGTAGAATATTGTCAGAATGCAATAATCTATGTTGACAATCGATTGTTGCGGAAACAGTATAATAACTGTTAAAATTTTTGTTCTACTGGAAATGACACGCTGTCAGGACTTATGGAAATGTTATGATGATTATCTAAGACAAAAGCTAGAAAATGAGATATGTTTTTCGGGTACAGGAATTAGCGTCAGTCGCGGTAGCAGGGTCAGCTGATGTTTTCCCGGTACACAGAATTTATTGCGTCGGACAGAACTACGCGAATCACGCTAGGGAAATGGGGTCAAACCCGGAACGGGAAGCTCCATTTTTTTTTAGCAAACCGGCGGACGCTGTTTGTCCGGACGATTCACGGTTGGCTTTCCCTCTAGCAACTGAAAATCTGAATCATGAAATAGAACTTGTGGTTGCGATTGGAAAAAAAGGAACAAATATTTTAGCAGCTGAAGCACGGGACTATGTATTTGGTTATGCTGTAGGTTTGGATTTGACCCGTCGCGATCTGCAGTCAGAGGCTAAAAAGAAAGGCCGTCCCTGGGCAACCGCAAAGGGTTTTGATAATTCCGCACCTTGTTCTGCCTTGCATCCTGTCAGTGAAGTAGGACATATTGAACGCGGGAAAATCACCCTGTATGTTAATGGAGAACTGAGGCAGGAGGGAGATATCTCAGAAATGATCTGGACTGTAGAAGAAGTTATTTCAGCCCTCTCAGGCTTTTTCGAATTGCGTCCAGGAGACTTAATTTTTACCGGGACTCCTGCAGGGGTAGGCCCCGTAAAGAAAGGCGATAAACTGAAAGGTGAAGTGGAAAATTTAGCTAAGTTAAACATCACTGTTATCTGAAATATATTTTTAGACAATTTGTACTAAAGTATTTTGAAAATTTGTCGAAATTATAAAGTATAAAGTGTTTCTGCTGAATAATTTTAAATCTTAATAATATTTTAGTGATCTTTGAGACATTAATTTGCTATATATATATTAGTGCTTAAATTTTCTAGAAGCCCTATTTTCAACTATTTACAAATGAAGGACAATGCTTATTTTTCCAAACAAAATCATCTGGCTGATTATATTTACAGGGCTTCTTTTTTTAAGTTACGGATGTTCACAAATCCGAGAATTTACGAAGGAGACCACAGGCCCTTCATCTTGCGCGGACCTTATCATAGAAAAAGCATATAATCTTCATGAAGAAGCAAAGTCTGGTTTAGCATTGTTTTTTGAGGACAGAAGTGACAACAAATTATATCAGTCTTATTACGCAGCATCCGATTCAGTTAATCAATCACGCAAAGTAAAGAAATGTTGGGACAGAAGGGCTTCTCACTACTATGCAATGCAGAATCTCAAGGAAATGAATTCCTCTTTGGCACGTGTCATCCGTCGTAATCTTCCAGATGACGGTCATGGTGAAATAATTGCAGTTTATCAAGGTCAATACGATTGGCTAATGCCTAATCAGCGTTGAGTTCACAACTTGATTTTTTATCTTCCCCCATTTATCTTATAAATTGATTGAAACAGCTCGTTACAGTATTTTTTTTGCAAATCTTTTAGTCCTCCATTTGTTATTTACATGAGTGAATCTTACCCAATGACCCAGGCGGGCTACGAAAGTTTGAAATCAGAACTCAAACAATTAACCAGTAAAGATCGTCCTGCCGTGATCAATGCAATTTCAACTGCAAGGGAACATGGAGATTTAAAGGAAAATGCTGAGTACCATGCTGCCAAAGAACAACAGGGTTTTATCGAAGGTAGGATACAGGAGTTGAATGAAAAGTTGGCGCTCGCTAATGTAATTGATATTACAAAACTATCTGGAGAAAAAGTTGTGTTTGGGGCAACAGTCTCTTTCGTTGACGTGGATACAGAGAAAGAAAGCAGCTATCAGATTGTAGGTGCAGATGAATCTGATTTACAAAAAAATAAAATATCCATTTCCTCACCAATTGCTCGTGCCCTTATAGGCAAATCTGCTGGAGATACTCTCAGCATTCCTATACCCAAAGGCAAAATTGAAATAGAAATACTTTGGGTGAAATTTGTTAATTGATTAAAATAGTTAAACTTATTTACCTTGATCAAGCATAATTTCCAAACCTTCATTATTTTTAACCACACCCCTGAAGACTTCTTTTAAATCATCAAGTGAACGAATATGCTGAAAAGGGAGTTTGAGTGACTTTGCTGTTTCCTGGTAAATCCAAACTGCTGATTGATGCTTTTCTCGAAGTTTTTTCAGCGAAAAAGCACCAGAGGATTTAGAAAGTTTTTTCCCTGAATTGTCTTTGATTAACTGATGATGTACAAAACGAGTCTTAGGAAAAACTTTATCATTTAAAGATTGTGCCAGAAAAAGTTGTGCTGCTGTGGAATTTCGTAAATCATTACCTCTTACCACAAGATTGACTCCAAGTTCAAGATCGTCCATGATAGACGTAAGCTGGTATGCTGGCAGTCCGTCCCTCCGTTTGATAACAAAATCACCCATGGCCTGAGTCACATTTATTTTTTCAACTTTTTCCGAAAATGTTTTAAAACTCACAAAAGTTTGCTCTGGGACGTGAAATCTCCAGGAACGATTAGCTTGTAGTAAATCAAGCTCTTTTAGCCGGCAGGTTCCCGGATAATTTCCGTCGGGCGACAATTTTCTAATTTCTGAGCGGGAACATTCGCAAGCAAATAGGTTGCCAGAATTGCGAAAAATTTCTAGTGCAGCGGAGTATTTCTCCCTACGTAATTTTTGTGAGTATTTTTTAAACAATTCATCGGGGCCTGAAGGCCCGGAATCGTAGTCTATACCCAGCCATTCCAATTGAACAAATATATCTTCTACTGAAGAAGTTTCAACTCTTGCTCCATCCAGGTCATCGATTCGAAGATGTAAATATCCATCCAGTGAATCTACAAGCAATGCAGTCAGCAAAAAATTAAATGCATTACCTAAATGAAGGAAACCACTTGGCGTGGGTGCTATACGTGAGATGATGGGTTGGGACATGAATATCTTCGAATTAAATAAATATTTATTTGTCTTTATAACAATATTGAAGCATACTTTTATAATTACAAAAGAAACTATCTGAGGAAAATTTAGCAGCAAATTATTTTACATATTATTTGCAAATTTATAATACTAAAAATTTTAGCAGGAGTAAGACATGAAATCACGTGCCGCAATTGCTTGGGAATCAGGAAGAGAGTTGGAAGTTGATTTGGTCGATCTCGAAGGCCCAAAAGCAGGAGAAGTCTTAATTCGCAACATAGCCACAGGAGTTTGCCACACAGACGCTTTCACACTTTCTGGTGACGACCCGGAAGGTATTTTCCCTTCCATTCTCGGACACGAAGGTGGAGCAGTGGTAGAAGAAATTGGTGCGGGAGTCAACAGTGTCAATGTTGGTGATCATGTAATTCCGCTTTATGTTCCCGAATGTGGAGAGTGTCGATTCTGCAAATCAGGAAAAACTAATTTGTGCCAGTCTATTCGTTTAACACAGGGCAAAGGTATTATGCCTGACGGAACCTCTCGTTTTTCTCATAAAGGTAAATCTCTTTTCCATTACATGGGAACGTCGACGTTTTCGGAATACAGTGTTTTACCGGAAATTTCGATTGCAAAAATTAACTCGGCAGCACCATTGGAAAAAGTGTGCCTGCTGGGCTGTGGAATTACCACGGGAATTGGAGCAGTTTTGAATACCGCAAAAGTTCAAGCGGGTGCAACTGTGGCGGTTTTTGGTTTAGGCGGAGTGGGACTCGGTGCGATTCAAGGTTCTGTTTTAGCCAAAGCGGAACGTATCATTGCCGTGGATATCAATGAAGGTAAAGAGGAATTCGCACGACAACTTGGAGCAACTGATTTTGTAAATCCCAAAAGCTATGACAAACCGATTCAGGATGTACTGGTCGAATTGACAGACGGAGGTGTGGATTATTCATTTGAATGTGTGGGTAATGTCAATTTGATGCGTTCCGCACTGGAATGTTGTCATAAAGGCTGGGGGGAATCAGTTATTATCGGCGTAGCCGGTGCAGGACAGGAAATAACTACAAGACCTTTTCAGTTAGTTACAGGACGTGTTTGGCGCGGCTCTGCTTTTGGTGGAGTGAAGGGACGTTCCCAACTGCCAGGATACGTTGAAATGTACATGAAAGGTGACATTAAGGTAGATGAGTTTGTAACATATACTATGCCTTTGGATGATATCAACAAAGCATTTGACTTGATGCACGAAGGGAAAAGCATCCGTTCCGTGATTCTCTTTTAACCTATTTCGAAACAGGCAATGTCAGATCAAAAAATTGAGCAGTTTGGTGCTAGCAAAAATTTTGGTGGATGGACAAAAATGTTTAGCCATCCTTCAGAAAGCTGTGGTGGAGAAATGAAATTTTCTGTATTTTTACCACCACAAGCTGAATCCGGTAATGTCCCGGTTTTGTATTGGCTTTCCGGGTTGACATGTAATCATGAAAATTTTATCACTAAAGCCGGGGCGCAGCAATACGCGGCGCAATCCGGAATAATGTTGGTTGCTCCTGACACAAGTCCACGCGGTGCTGGAGTGCAAGGCGAGGATGATGATTACGATCTCGGAAGCGGTGCTAGTTTTTACATTAACGCAACTGAAGATAAATGGGCCGCTAATTACCGGATGGAGGATTACATAATCCATGAATTGCCGAAAATCATCGGTGTAAATTTCCCGGTAGTTAAAGGAAAGGAAAGCATTTTCGGCCACTCCATGGGTGGACACGGTGCGCTGACTTTGGCCTTAAAAAATCCGGGTCGCTTTTGCTCGGTTTCTGCGTTTTCACCAATCTGCGCGCCAAGTCAATGTCAGTGGGGCGAAAAAGTATTTACAAATTATCTCGGTGAAAATCGGGAGAGTTGGAAAAAACATGATGCTAATGAGTTGATTCAAAATTCAACGCTGGAAATTCCTTTGCTTATTGATCAAGGCGGTGATGATCCCTTTCTGGAAAAAGAACTCAATTTTGAATTGTTCCGCAATACCTGTGAAAAACGGAATCAAAAATTGACCGCCAGATTACAGAGTGGGTATGATCACACTTATTATTTCATTGCAACATTTATGGAAGATCACATTCAGCATCACGCAAAGGCGTTTTTTGCATAAAAACTAACCACAGGCCATCAATAATATTCAATCAAAGAACTACGTGTACGAAACATCAGATATTAGAAAAGGACTACGTTTTGAAATGGATGGAGATCCATATATAGTATTAGAATTTCAGTTTGTGAAACCGGGAAAAGGAACAGCATTTACTCGGACTAAAATCCGTAACTTGATAAGTGGAGCAGTACTTGACCACACATACAAGTCTGGAGAAAAACTCAAACCTGCTGATACAGAAGATCGAGAAATGCAGTTTTTGTATAGTGACGGTGATTTCCATTTTATGGATAATAATAATTATGAACAAGTGAGTCTGGAGAGCAGCGTTGTAGGTGAAGCAGTGAATTATTTGACAGAAAACATGATGATTGAAGTTAGTTTTTTCAAAGGACGTTCAATCGGATTAAGTTTACCTAATTTTGTTGTTCTGGAAGTTATTGAAACTGCTCCCGGAGAAAAAGGTAACACGGTTACAGGAGCTTCTAAGCCCGCAGTGGTGTCCACAGGTTATTCGGTAAATGTACCTTTATTCGTTAATGAGGGGGATCAACTTAGAGTTGATACTAGAACAGGTGAATATGTGGAACGCGTTAAAGGCTAGTACAACTCCTTGTTTTTATAATGCAAGGAGATATCATTCCTTGAGAGTTGTTATTGAACGGTTTTGATAAGGATTCAGGACTTTCAGGTGTGATATCGGTTTCTGCTCTAGTCACTTCCAAAAAAAGTATAAAAACCCCTCCTTTACACTGGCCTTACTTCAAACCTGAAAATTATTCATTAACCAATATGTCCAGTTCTTTGCAGAATTTGAGTGGCTCAATTTTATCAGGGCGTTGCTACGGACGAGTTATTGAAGTTATTTGCGCTAATGAGAAGACAGAAGATTCATCTTCCGAAAATTACAAAAATATTCTTGTTTTAATTAAAGACCGAATGTATACACTGGATTATCGAGGTGATGCTGAAATCTTAGAAGGATTTTTAATTTCTTTTGAAATTGGTGAAAAAGGCGAAGTAGTAATACTGGAAACTATAGGAACCAATGTCAATATTGAGGCAGATGGGGACTTGCTACGCTGGAGAAGACCAGCAAAAAATCCTTCTAGGATGAAAATTCTTCGAAATCGCCAGCAAATAATACATGGGATAAGGGGGTGGTTTGAACTTGAAGAATTTTTAGAAACGGAAACTCCTATATTGGTTTCAGCACCCAGTCCGGAATCACAATTATCACCCATAGAAACAGATTCTGGATTTTTAATTACATCCCCAGAATTTCAGATGAAAAGGCTGCTGGCAGGTGGTTTTGAAAAAATATACCAACTTGTACGTTGTTTCCGTAATGGTGAAAGTGGACCGCTACACAATCCTGAGTTTACTATGCTCGAATGGTATCGTTCTGGGGAAAAATTGGAAGTTTTAATGTCAGATATCGAGCAAATAGTGATGTTTCTCACTAAAACTATTGTTTCAGATAATTTTCTAGAAAAAATAGCACTTCCACCATGGCCTCGTGTGTCAGTCTGTTCTTTATTTAAAAAACATCTGAATATCATTTTAGACGGTACAGAATCAGCCTTACAACTAAGGGTAAAAACGCAACTTGCCGGACATGATGAATTACTTCGAGATCTTTCAGCTAATACGGACGTTACCGAAGCACTGGCTTATGAACAAATATTCTTCAGGCTTTGGAATCATATTGAAGAGGAATTTACAAGTGTTACTCCAGTGTTTGTTTACGAATGGCCGTTGTTACTTCCAAGTTTAGCACGTCCTTGTCCGCAAAGTCCGCGGTTTGCGGAACGAGTTGAACTTTACGTAAACGGTATGGAGTTGGCAAATGGTTTTGGAGAATTGACAGACCCAGTCGAACAAAGAAGGCGCTTTGAGCAGGATTTGGAAAATAGACATTCTGAGGGACGTAGGCCGGTTCCTTTAGATGAAAAATTTTTAAAATGTCTTCAACAGGGACTACCAAAAAGTTCCGGAATGGCTTTGGGAGTAGACCGGTTGGTCATGTGGCTCTGTGGAGTAAAGCAGATTCGTGAAGTTCTTTGCTTTTCTGATGATGAGATATAAGATTGTAATAGAATATATTGTGCCGCTTTTCCATCAAATAAAACTGTAATACCTAACGGGACAAAAAATAGACCGCAGCATCATTCAAATGATTATTCGTATTTTGGATGCTCTATGTTTACAAAGCAGGTTTACGAGAAAATTGGATAAGATTCTTTGTGACCATGACGCTAATTCAAAGTTGGCAAGCTATTAAAGTTGATTTCTCTCTTCTGCTCAGTCCGCATTTCTATTTTCCCACGTAGAGATTTTCCATATGGTTTTAGACAGAACAGATTGATTGTGGATCTTCTGGATGTGACCCCATTCCTTTCAGTAAAAATTATTCAGGAACAAATAATATGAAAAAATAATTATTTTTTAAAAAAAACTTGACAATCTATTAGCACTCTTTTAAAGTGAGTGCTAACAGATTTAAAATTGTTACTTCGGGTAGTCCAGCAGTGGTTAAAAACGGTTTTTAAATTCGTCTTACAACTCAACGATTCAGGGCATTCGAAATTAGTTTTTCAATAACTTAAAATATTTAGGATTAAAAGGTAGGAATAATGGCTAAAAAAGAAAAAGAAAAAGAAATTTCACACGAGGAAATCTGTGATGCAATGTCCCGCTTTCTTAAAAAAGGCGGTGTGATCAAAAAGATTGAATACAATGATAATGGTTTCCTTTTGAGCAATGATCTTGCGTTAGATGATTCTTATACAGAAGCATCAGATACAGTCATGAACCAGTTGCATATGGACTTTGAGCCGGAAACTAGAATCTAAGGCACTGTTTTGCAGGAAGCCAAATAATTTGGGAGGATCTGATAAATATCCGTCCAGATCCTCCCTCTTTTCATTTTCAACCTCATAATTATCTTTTCAGGAATTCTTTACAAAAGATCATCTCTTGAGTATAGTTATCTGAAGGAGTATCAATAATTTTGAAACTTCAATTATAAAAAGTAGTTTTTCTGGTATTTGGGCTAGGAAGCTAAATCTTTGATCGAATTCAAGATTTTTCCAACATTGGCACGAGCGGAAGAAACGTCGAGGTTGTTGTCATCGAAATACGGATGATCGTCATCGACTTCAATGCGTTTCATAATTTTTTGTATAATAACACGTTCCTCGTCTTCAAACACACCGTCGGATGCTGCAACTAAAGCCATCAGTTCAACCAGTGCGTGCTTTGCTTCTGAAGATTGAATGTGTTCTAGCATATCTCCAAGAGAAGTGTTTGCCTTCATGAGTTCTTGTTCTTCTGGAGTAATCCCAGCTGCCTTGAAAGTAGCAATGAGGACTTTTTTTTCTGCAACATGCACTTCTCTGTCAGCATGAGCTAAAAAGCTTACAACAGTTAAAACATTAACAAGTTCTTCTCTGCTAATAGCCATTATTATCCTGTTAATTAAATTGTTAAAAAAATTAAGAAGAAGTTAGCACCAAGTAAGACTATCTAGTTATGTATAAACAAATTCTCGTCGAACGTAAAGAAATATTTTGTTTATTCTTTAAGTTAGAGATCCTTATATGACTCATGATTCTCGCTACCACCCGGATTGGCAAACTCTTTCACGTTATGTGAGAGAGTTGTTTAATTACCATTGCTCAAGGTGCGCAAAAGATTGTAGAGAAGCAACAAATTCACAAATGGTACTACAGGTACACCATATTGATGAAAATCCGGCAAATAATACGCTCGAAAATCTTATTACACTTTGTGCCAGCTGTCATCTTAAAATAGAAGGAGAAGCACGTTTACACGCACCTCATCGTGAGACACAATTGGAGTTGTTTGAAGATCATACCTACATGAGTAGAATGAAGGAAATGCGTGAGGATGCGTTGGCAAAACACGGGTCAGAAGTAAAACTTAGAATTAGAGACTTGGATGCTGAAACTTACGAAAAAAACGCTATTGAATGGGAAATTAATGACCCAACTTAGTGTTATCGGTAACTGTTATCTACATAAGTATTTCAGTTTTTAGGTGGAAATATTCTCAGCGTCTCCTTCTTCCGAAACCTCCAAAGCCAAACCCCCGACTACGGCGGAGTCCGCCAAAAGCACTTCTTTTCCTTGGTATAAGTCTACGTTTCGAAACAGTGCGCTGTCTCTGTGATTTACTGCTACCAAATCCACTTCCTGCATTGTTTCGGTTAGCGGTGCGGAATTTCGTACTTTTTATATTATTCAGAGATTTCTTTGAGGTTGAGCGGAACTTGTTTGACGAAACACTTTTCCCTCCGGATGTCTTTGCGGAATAAGATGATGGCGTGGCTTTTTTCATTTTCGAAGTCGATGCTACTCTACGATTTTGAATAGAGCTAACAGTCCTTGGACCTCCGTAACCGTAACCATAACCAAAACCACCACCCCAGATATACGGTGGTCTAAAAAGCATCGACATCATCATTGATGTCATAAGGAGATTAGTCATACTGTAGCCGGTACCGTAATATGGAGCATATGGTGCTCCTGCTGACTGATACATTTGGGGATTGGGAGTAGATTGCATCATCATCTCATCACCTGAACCACGTACAACAGAAGCTGTCATGATTTCGATAGACTTATTTTGTGCGATATCCTTCCATATAATTTGATCTGAACTTGAAGGCAGTGTCCCAACCAGACTGGGATCAGGAACCAAAATTGAAAATAATAAAAAATCTGATTCACCTTTTTCAGTTTGAGGTACAATCAAAATATGATCCGCCATTCCATCCTGATTTAAATCTATTGTACTTATATTTCGGACTTTGTTTGATATTTTGTTGACCAGAGTTGGCAGAAAATCCTTTTCAGAAACCTGAGCCTGGGAAGTTTCTCTTAAAGCTTCAGAAGTGATTGCAGGGATCAATTTTGGATCAAGATGTTCGGTAAGATCAATTCCAAGTTTTTCGATAGCTTCCGGGTTAAGTTGGTTGCTAACTCCAATTGGAATATTTTGGGAAGAATAGTTGTAGCGCGCTGACTCTTGGTTTTTATCTTCTCCAAAAAATACCCAGTAAAGTCCTAAAATAAAAATTGCTAGCAGGATACCCTGGGTTGAAAAAATATTTTGTAAACCGTTAGGAGGTTCTTTCTCTTTGTTGGTCATAACTCTTAATTTATTTAATTTGGAATAGTTTTAATTTAATTAATCAATTGAAACTCTACTGCAGTATGTTAAAGGCGCAAGTTAAATTGATGATTTCAACAGCTTTGTATTAAGGTGAGTCCGCAACATACTTTTTAACCCACATGTCATGAGTACTTATTTTTAGATAGCAATAGCTAACCCATTGGGCGAAAAAAGTATTGCGATGAGAACGCCAGCGATTGAGAGGTTCCATAAAATCAAAATTTACGGGAGGAGGAACGTCGGGATTCTCATGGTCTCGCTTTGCTTCATCTGCTAGTCTAGTAGCGTTGTATTCAGGATGCCCAGTATGTGCGATGAAACGGTCATCTGAGGTTGAAAAAATAGAATAGCCGGCTTCTTTCCCGTAGGCTAGTAATTTCAGTCGGCCATCGTTTTGTGCCTCTTCCATAGCTTCGTCCGGAATTCCAGCATGACGGCTTTGAGGGCAGAAAAATACATCATCTAACTCCCCTATAATAGGGTGTGCAGGTGCTAGATTTTTCAATTCAAAAACACCAAACAGTTTTTGATCGTAGTTAAATTTGTTTACGCCTTCCAAATAAGCCATTACAAATCCAGCCCAGCAGAGCCCAAGTGTGCTGGGAATTGTTTGTCGTGCATGGTGTAAAATTTCATTAATTTCATTCCAGTAATGTACATCTTCAAAATGGACTGTCTCAACCGGTGCCCCTGTTAAAATCAGACCGTCAAGTGGCTGCTCCCGATTGGCATCCTCATAAGTAACGTAAATGTCATCGACGTGCTGAGGTTCCCAAGTTTTGTAGTTATGTGATTCCAGACGAATCCAAATCGGTTCCAACTGCAAAACCGAAAGTCCCAGAGGATGGAGAATATTAAACTCATATTTTTCTCCAAGTGGCATTATATTAAGAATCCCAATACGCATTGGTCGAATATCCTGACGCTCCGCCTGTGAAGGTGGAATCCATCGGATACCATTTTTTTCAAGGATTGGAACTGCGTGGTAATCGGGAGGTACAATGAGAGTCATAATCTACTTTCGAAACAATAAGGGAACTTGGTATGAAATTGTAGTAGCTCTAAAAATTGCGAACATCTCATGATGAATCTCGAAACAGTTTCAAATTGTAATTACTGTAAAAAGTCTTTTTCACATTGTAAAACAAAATATATAGATCAAAAGTCTCATTCTAATGAAAGAGACTTGCAGAGTCGCTTAACAGTCTATAAGAACAATCCCATTTGATTACAATTCAATGGGTAAATAGGACAGACTTGAACCAATCAGGTGGGCCACTAAAAGAGGCGGGCCAGCACTTTACTCGAATCGAGTCGTATCGATTCCCTTCCGTAAATCTCCGAATGGGCTGGCATTAGCACCTTGATGCGGATTAAGGATGCTCGACACTTCAAAGGGCCAGATCCCTCTGTGTCATCTGGATACAAAATTTTATATAAATTATCACAATCAATGTTAAAGTCAAACTTTTTCAATCACTTCATATGAATGTAGTGATATCAAATTTCAGAGGGACTCATCAGAGCCTGTTTGAGGGATTCCTCAAAGTTTGATTTGAGTAATTTTTCATGATCGTCACTAGTAATGTAAAATGTATCGATAACTTGATGTCCAATAGTTGTAATGACGGCCTGCTGAATCGATACTCCCACCCGATCAAATGCACTGACCATTTTGTAATAAACCAGGGGGGCGTCTTCTGCAGTTATTTTAATGCGAAGATAATTTTTATCACGTCTCGAAAATTCAGTATTGTCACGTGAATTTCCTTTCCATACTGGAAAATTATTAGAAGATTCATTATTTGTTTCTTTGACCATGTAGCCTTTTTTATCATCCTCGAGGTACTCCAGTTGAAATTTTGTGTTGTAGAGAAAGGTCTGAGGCTTTATTTTCAGTGCAGGAGGAGTATTTCTTCTGATGGAAGTTTCCAGTTCCAGCGGAAAAATAACATTGTCCTCTTCTCTTTTTGAGACTTTCAAATAATAGCAAAAAGCAACTTGACCGCTCGCAAAATTTATTTGGTTGATTTTTGCAGATCCAATGGTAAGGTGCTTTAAATTCAAGGTGTAGGCGATTCTACTGTGAATCTGTGGCAGGTCATGTACATAAATCAGCAGGGCGTTAAGTTGACCTCTTGCATTGGTGATGACATTTACAATTGCGGGACGCTCAAGTTTGTTGAAAATAGTCAGATTCTCCGCAATCATTCCCGGAGAAGAACTCAGCAGGAAACGATTCGGAAATGAAGCAAAAAACCAGTTTATTAAGGGACTGTATATCTCTGTCAGTGCCACTAAAGTTTCATTACTTAGAGATTGCCGAATTGTGCGGATAAATTTTTCTGTAGTCTTGTCAGTACCAAGTTTATCAAGTGAACCCAGCTTAAGGTCCCGCCACAGCACGTGTAATTGATCTTCTGATTTTTCAAGCAGTTTTTTCTCTTTTTTGTTTATCTGCAACAATGGTTTGAGCAAAACAGAATCTAGGTTTTCACGGAGACTTCTGTTAATCAGTAGATTAATTCGTGTGTCGGATTCAAGGTCATTTTTTTTATTATCCAGGTATGTGAGAATGAAATCCATAGAATCCTCCTGTTTTTGGGAGGAGCGCATTTCGGAAAAAACGCGGGATGTCTCTTCAAAAAATGTTCTCAAGACGCGTGTTGAGTGTGCGTTGCTCTCGCTCACAGAAATGTAATCGGAGATGTTGCATAGAAAAAGTAAAATAACATTAATCAGATTGCGGTCTGCAATTTCAAAAAAACTTTGAAGTGCTTGATCGAAATAGGCTGAAGTTCTGCTGAGTTGTACGACCGTCGTGTGATGAACAATAAGTAGTGATACAAGAGTAAATAATTCCTGGTCTTCATAGCCAATACGCTCCAGAGCTTTGACTGCAATCGAAGTCCCGGAAACTTCATGATCTGTCTCAGGATCTATTTTCCCTACATCGTGGAACAAGATGCCCCACTTGAGAGCTAAGATGTGCTTTGGTTCAAGATATTGATATAATTCTTGATAATCAATTTTTAGCCGATCCAGTTCTTTTTGTGTACGATCAAGAGCATTCAACGTATGAGTGCAAACTGGGTGTTGATGATAAGCCAGGTTTCGGAGTAAAAAACGCATCTTATTTGTTTCTGGAATGAAACAACCCATCAAAGTCCTCGGCTGGTTTATCTCATTAATTGGCTCACATATATCAAACATGATTCGCCAGGCATTTGCCGCAAATGGTGTCAACATAAGTTTTGTGAAACGCTCTGCAATCTGTGTACGGTGAGCATAGATCACATCCGGAGTGATGATCCTGATCAGATCCGCCATTTCGTCTTTGAGGTCAAAAGACAAATCATACTCCGACTGTCCCACATATTCAAATAGTTCGAGCAATGCAGTTGGATCGTTGAAGATCAGTGATATCGGAACCTGAGGCATACCTTCAAGTGCGTTTACCTCAAGGATTTGACGCTGACCGAGATGGACTACAACCTGGAAATTTGAAAAAGTTCTCACTATTGTGCGGTCTAATAGGCGTTGTAAAATGGCTTGTGAAAGATCCTGAATATAATTCACCATCTGAAGACGATAGCGGTCAAAAACGTCAATAGTCTGGAAACGTTTTTTCTTAAGCAGATAAAGCTGTTCGGTTGCGTCATTAATGATATTAATCTGGATGTCTTTTTCAGTAAGTCCTCTTTCACGTGCTTCATCATCAATATGAAACTTCTCTGCAGTGGCAGCAAAGTTGCGTAAGTCATATAAAAATTCAAGAGCCTGGCAAAGTTTGAAACCCTGTCTTGGTGAAATTATACGTTTTTGAATCAACAGAGCTAGCATATCTGCAGTTTGATTTGGAAAAACACCAAAAGTCGCGGCTGCCAGCCAAAGCGGAATTTGTATAGATCGTAAGCCACCCTGATCTTCCTTGAGATTCATTTCACTCAGTCCGGGTACTGTACGATCATGGTAATCTCTTATTTGGCTTAGGACGAAGGTTTCATAGGGTAGGATTTGAAAAAATCTACGTTTTAAAGCATTTGCTAAATTATTACTGCCCAACAGAACTCTGCTTTCTAGGATGGCTGGTATGGTATGAATTGCGGAGGGCTCTTTAAAACGTGATAAATCTTCATTTAATTCAAAGTATTGGTGTGCCGTTTCTATTCCCGAGATTCGTAGTAAATGCTCAATATGTATGATGAATTGCCTGCAAATCTCCGCTTCTCCCGAACTTAACTGATGAGTCTCTAAGCAATAACCGAGATCCCTATCTGAAGCGAAACTGAGTTCAGCGCGTCCGTATCCTCCTCTGGCAAAGATCACCAAATGATTGAGTAAAAAATCACGTGTAAATTCAGCTTGCTTAGCAAGTGGGATTTGTTCTTTTAGGTCATGCAGGCGTTTGTTGAGGGCTGTGTTATCCTGAGTCAGATCTGCTTCAATACTGTTGTAATATTTCAGCAACTGTCTTTGTTCAGGATCTTCTGGGTTTGATTCAATGTTTTCTATTTTTTTTTGCGTCAGTGTGAGTTTTTTCAGATTTTTGGGTAATGTCTTTTTTTTGAATTGTGACTCTTTTTTGAGATCTTCAATAATTCTTTCTTTGAGGATTGGCAAATCTTTGAACGCAAATTCGAAAGCAGTATGGATGATACTATCTAAGAGGCGTGTATTTTGAGCAAGTATGTCAAAAGAACTTTCTGTCCTCAAGCTCTTGTCCACAATTATTTTATACTGCTGCTCATAATATTTTGCAGTGACTGTTGCAAAAACTTTTTCACGGACTTCTAGGTATTCCAGTGTCTTGCTATTCTCGATATGCTGATGTGTCGAGGCATTAACAAGTTTTTTTTGTAAAGCTTTTTTATGTTTTTCGAGTTTTTGTGGGTTCTCTGTGAAGATGAAAGGAGATAGAAAGGGAAAATTTTCAATTGGAGAAAAATTAGTATCCATAATTAAAACAGATAGTTTTAGATAAGAATAATCTTTTGTTCTGCTCGATCATGTCTCCATTGTGTGATTAAAGAGACATAAACTTTGCTCAGCAGAATACAGTAAAACCTGGCATTGACATTTATAAAAAAAGGACCCGTAAAATACTTGCAATAATTTTTCAGAAAAGAGTTTCTTGTTTTTTAGGAGGTGTTGAAATTCCCAAATGCTGATATGCTCTTTCTGTCGCCATCCGTCCACGCGGAGTACGCTGCAAAAATCCTTTGAGCATTAGAAAAGGCTCATAGACATCCTCAATCGTATCTTTTTCCTCTGAGACAGAAGCAGCAAGTGTACTCAGGCCGACAGGACCTCCGTCAAATTTTTCAATGATTGCTTCGAGAATGATACGATCCATTTTGTCAAGACCCTCTAGATCTATTCTCATTTTTTCGAGACTTTTCTCTATCAGGGGCAAAGTTATCACTCCGGAAGTTTCCATGTCGGCAAAATCACGGCAGCGTTTCAGTAAACGGTTTGCGATTCTGGGTGTACCTCTTGCTCTTCGTGCAAGCTCCAGAGAGGCCTCTTCTACAATTTCAATTCCCAGTAAAGCAGCTGCGCGTAGGATAATTGTTTTCAGTTCTTCAGGATCATAAAAATTAAGGCGGAACTGAATCCCAAAACGCTCCCTCAAGGGTGAAGTAAGCAATCCCGCTCTCGTTGTTGCACCCACCAGTGTAAAATGCGGCAAATCGATTTTTACAGTACGGGCCCCAGGGCCTTCTCCAATGATAATATCGAGGGTAAAATCTTCCATTGCGCTGTAGAGTACTTCCTCTACCACTCGGTTTAGCCGATGAATTTCGTCAATGAACAAAATTGTTCCAGGCTCAAGGTTAGTGAGAATTGCCGCTAAATCTCCCTGACGTTCAATAACAGGTCCGGAAGTAGCGCGCAACTGTACTTCCATTTCACGTGAGAAAATATTTGCGAGTGTAGTTTTTCCCAATCCCGGTGGTCCGCTTAAAAGTACGTGGTCCAGTGCATGTCCACGTTTTTTTGCTGCTCCGATAAAAACTATCAGGTTTTCCTTAATTTCTTGTTGACCTATATAGTCACGTAAACGTTCCGGACGTAAAGATTGATCAAATTGCTCGCCTAGTTGTTGTTCCGGGGCAACCATTCGTTCTTCAGTATTTTCCCGAATATCAGAAGACTCGTTGTCCACAGTTAGTTCCTGCATTGGTTTTCAAGAAGAGGAGGAGAGATTTTACAGATTCTCGTTTGAGGCGACTTCCGGACTAATACGCCAAGTGTAAAACGGTGATAAAACATATAATATCATATAAATAAGAGCGGCATGCCCGAAATATGGTGTGAAAGCGAAACCTATGATTAGCAGGATAGTGAAAATTAAAAATTTTCTACTGCGGCTCATCAAGCGGCCGATGTGCATATAACGAATAGGAAAACTTATCATTAAGATTGCTGCAATCATCATTAAGACAAAACAAAATTGTGCCCAAAAAACCAAATTAGAAGAATGATTTTCAATTGCATCTCCAAGCATTATGAATGGGGCTGCGCCTAAAAGGGCTGCTCCCGGAACAGGGATACCTTTGAAAAATCCTGGGATACTGTTTTGATCCAGAATAAATAAAACTAAACGTATTACACCTAAAATAACGTACATTATTGCAACCCATCCGTAAGGCAGATTCTGAATTGATATATCAGAAACTTGAGACATCAGGTTGTAAAATATAACTGCCGGAGCAATGCAGAAACTGACTGTGTCAGAAACGTCATCAAGAACACCACCCAGAGTTATGTTATATTTCATGGGTTTTTCGGATGGAAGAGGTGTTGTGAGTCCAAGTTTCCTGGCGACAGCTCCGTCAAGTTTATCAAAAAAACCTGCTCCCAGCAGAATTAGGTATGCTTCCTGAACTCGCCCACGATAAGCAAATAGCATGGCCAAAACACCCATCAGAGCATTCATCACGGTCAGAGCATTCGGAAAAACAGATAATATCCTGCGACGTAAAACCTCATCATTCAAACAAAGATCATCAAGACAAGCAGTCCCGTATTTTCGGCAGTAGCCTGCAATTGAACCAAAATTGATGATAAGTAGAAGAATTTCCAGAAAGAAAAGCTGTTGAATCGGAATTGCTCCCAGCCAACTTATCCATGAATAAAGTGATGAATCCGGACCTCCTGGCACATAAAAAGCGTGAATATAAAGTACAACTCCAATCGGAGCAGCCACCATTGTACGGAGTCTGGTAACTTCCTTCATTTCTTCTTCCTCGCCTTTTCTGAGCGAAAAATTTCTCATAAAGTGCGCGAAATTGTCACGCATTAATACTGTTACACACAAAACAAATACAAAAACGACGTGTAGCATTTCCAGACGAAAATTGGCGCTTTCAGCTAATGTCTGGTATCGCCACATCATTCCTACTGCAACCATCGGGAAAACCATCGCATACACGATTTTATCCATGATCCGGTCCGCTAAATGTGATAGTTTAGCATGTGGTCTAAAACGTGCCGCAAACCAGCCGTCAATTAAATCAAGGGTCATTGCGGCAAGCAGAAAAATTACGCCACTATAGTAAACATATGGATTTCTGTCCAGCATAACGTTGATGGCACAGAGCATGCCGGCAAAGACCATTGGCGGACGTCCGTAAACAAGTAAAGCCGCAAAATTTGTTGAAAGAAATTTAGGGTTGGTCATAATTTTTATAATATTAAAAAAATTATTTCTGCTATAAAAAACTTTTTCCCACTGCAACGACAACAGTAGTTATTTTAATACTCCTTTAAGCGATGTGCAACATTGAAGACATAAAGCAGAAGCGCCGCTCTGATATAAACGCCGTTACGCAACTGTCTCCAGTACATGGCGCGTGGATCGGCATCAACTTCCGGAGAAATTTCGTGGCGTCTTGGCAAAGGATGCAAAATGATGGAATCTTTTTTCATTCGGTTGACATTATCTGGAGTCAGACTATATTGTGAATAATCAATTAGGTTGGACTCTCCAGACAGGTCATACTCATCCTGAATCCTTGTCATATAAATGCAGTCGATTTTTGAGATAACACTTTCCAAGTTGTCAGTTTTATTTATTTTCACACACTGCGAGAGCAAATATTCTTCCAGGTCTGTTGCAATCTGAAAAGAAGAAGGTGCAATAAAATCCATTTCTACTTCTTTATATTGACTTAATAGCATGACTGATGAACGAACAGCTCTTCCACGAAGTAAATCTCCCACAAAAGCATATCTTTTTTTGCGGATACCTCCATATTCCTGAAATGAGCGGTGCATGGTGTAAAGGTCTAGCAGAGCCTGAGTTGGATGCTGATCTTTGCCGCTTCCACCATTCATGATGGGGACACTACGTCCGGTATTGTCCAGTAAATAAGCCATATATTCGCAAAATCCTGGCTTAGGATCGCGCATGATAATCATGTCAAAATAACTGCTGAAAACCCTAACTCCGTCTTCCTGACTTTCACCTTTGTATTCTGATGATAAAGACGGGTCACGGACTTCTCCGGTGTCCATACCGACCATCTGGCAGGCAGTTAAAAATGAGAGGAAGGTTCTTGTTGAAGGCTGGGTGAAATAGAGCATCGCCTTTTTGTGGCACAACAAGGATTTCAAAAATTCAATACCGTTTGGTTTACGTGTCATTTCTTTGACATGATCTGCAATATCAAATAATTCTTCCATCAGGCTGATGGAAAACTGGTGCGAGAGCATCACATGCTGAAGGTGTCCTTCTTTTTCATAATGAAGCATCCGTTCTTCCACTGACTGCGAAAAGTAATCTTCATAGGTTTTTAAAGATTTTTCCATTTGTGAGGTAAGGCTAAAGTTTTATAAAAATATGCTACACTAGCCTAAAATTCTATTCTGTAACAGTCCAGTGTGAAATTGTGATCAAAATGAAAAGCAGTAATTAAAGTCCTAACTTGGAGGACACTTTTTCTTGGGCTGTTCAACTGTTGAATGAGGGGGGAAATATGGGACTGATAAAAAGCAAGACCGTGTCCATGAAATAACACGGTCTTGACAAAAAATTTATTTGATTTCCGCACTTGCGCCGGCTTCTTCAAGTTTCTTTTTGATTTCCTCTGCTTCTTCTTTGGAGGCACCTTCTTTAATTGCTTTTGGAGCAGCTTCAACTGCTTCCTTAGCTTCTTTGAGCCCCAGTCCAGTGATTCCACGGACTTCTTTGATGACGTTTATTTTCTTATCACCAAAGCTGGTCAGAATAACGTCAAATTCTGTTTTTTCTTCAGTAGCAGATTCAGTGGCTCCGACGTTAGTAGGTGCCGCTGCTACTGAAGCAGCAGCAGCACTAACACCGAATTTTTCTTCCATTTCTTTTACCAATTCAGACATTTCCAATACGGACATGTTGGCGATAAAATCAATTACTTGGTCTTTTGTGATACTTGCCATTTTATTTCTCAAACAAAGGTTAAGGTCATCTCCCTCACTTACAAGTGAAGAATGTTAATAAATCGGATTATTATTTGCTATCCCGAACTGCAGCCAGAATATGAACAAATTTTGTTGGTACTGCATTTAGAGTACGAACAAATTGAGTTGCTGGTGATTGCATTATGAACAACAACTTTACGATGAGCTCTTCTCTAGATGGTAATTTGGAAAGTGCTTCCACTTCACCAGTATTGAGAATACTCGTTTTACTGTCACCAACAAGGATTCCAGCAAGGATTTTCAAATTATCTACACTTTTAGTGGCCTCAGACAATACTTTGGCCTGCTGAACGGCATCGCCGTCACAGTAGACAAGTGCACGGGTTTGAGTGAACTGATCTGCAAGTTCTGCAAAAGGAGTATCTTCTGCGGCAATGCGGGCTAGAGAGTTCTTGATCACTTTCATAGTGGATGAAGCATCGTTTAGCTTCTTACGAAGTTCTACAACCTGATTTGCTTCAATACCACGATAATCAACAAGTACTGCTGCGGACATATTTTTAAAGATTGACCGAAGTTCACTGACTTGAGCCTCTTTTTGGCTTCGTTCCATAAAACCTTTCCGATAAGATTATGTTAAATAATTCGCACCTTCGGTTTTTGACGGCAGTGTTTTAGGTAACACACTTCTATAGAAAAAGACTGAAAGCTGTTTCTATTTACAACAAAGGTCGAGATCAAATTGAAAAAGACAGTGGACGGGCACAGCAGAAAATTGCTTTGTCACTTTTTGAAGCTGTGTCTCGGCAGGGGGTGAATTAAGCCGTTAGGCCCCTACTGTCTTAGACAATAAAACTAAAAAAACTATTTCAGATATTAAATTGTTTGTGGATCTACCTTGAGGCCCGGCCCCATCGTAGAACTCAAACTAAAATTACGCAAATATATACCTTTTGAGGCTGATGGTTTCATTCTTTTGACAGTGTCAACCAGAGCAGTAACATTTTCACAAAGCTTGTCTGCATCAAATGAAATTTTACCTACAGCAGCATGTAGGTTGCCTTGTTTATCAGCACGGAACTCTATCTGTCCTGCTTTAATATTTTTGATGGCCGATTCAACTTCGAAAGTTACAGTACCAACTTTTGGATTTGGCATCAGTCCTCTTGGACCCAGTATTTTACCTATCCGTCCAACAACTGCCATCATATCCGGTGTTGCTACTACACGGTCAAACTCTAGCCAGCCTTCTTGAATCTTTTTAGCGTAATCTTCGCCGCCTACATAATCTGCTCCGGCTTCCTCTGCTGCAATTGCTTTATCTGCTTTGGCAAAAACCAGTACACGAATTTTCTTACCCAGACCATTAGGCATAGAACAAGTTCCACGCACTATTTGCTCAGCTTTACGTGTGTCAACACCAAGCCTCAATGCAACATCAACTGTCTCATCAAATTTGGTTGTTTTGACTTCTTTAAGTAAATCAATTGCTTTAGTTAAAGGATATAATTTTTCTGTGTCCACCTTTTTTTGAAAAATTTGTGTTCTTTTACTCAATTTTCTCATAAATCCTCTGTCAGTACGCCCATACTCCGGGCAGTTCCTGCCACGGACTTCATGGCAGATTCCAGGTTATAACAATTTAAATCAGGCATCTTCTGTTTGGCAATTTCTTCAAGTTGGCTTTTTTTCAAAGTGCCAATTTTATCCTTATTTGGAGTCGAAGAACCTTTATTAAGTCTCAGTGCTTTTTTGATGAGAACCGGTACTGGAGGAGTTTTGGTAATAAAGGTAAATGAACGATCATTGAAGACTGTGATTACCACCGGGATGATAGTATCTTGCCCCTGAGTCTCGGCGTTGAACGCTTTGCAGAACTCCATTATGTTCACACCATGCTGCCCCAATGCAGGGCCAATCGGTGGAGATGGGTTCGCCTTCCCTGCTGGAACCTGAAGTTTAATGTATGATGAAATTTCCTTTGCCATGATTTTTTGTTTTATTCTACTACTTGTTTTACTTTTTCGAACTCAATCTCTACAGGTGTAGGCCGGCCAAAAATACTTATAAGTACTTTTAATTTTCTACGTTCGAGATTTATTTCATCGATTATGCCACTAAAGTTTCCAAAAGAACCTTCAGTGATAGTCACCTTTTGTCCCAGTGAAAATTCTTCTTCTGTCGCTTTCTGCTGGAATCTTTCATTGACCTGTGAACGTATTGTTTCCAGTTCCCGTACTTCCAGTGGTAGTGGATTTTTTTGTGTTCCTCCAATAAAACCTGAAACTCGATTTATATCCATTAAAAGGTGCCACAATTCCGGGGTGAGCTCCATATGGATTAGCACATATCCAGGAAAATATTTTTGATTTACTTTACGTTTTGTTCCGTCCTTAGTGCGAATCACATCTTCTGATGGAATGAAAATTTCTTCTACAAGATTCTCAAGACCTTCAATTTTTAATTTTTCTTGAATCGTTTGCTCTACCCGTCCTTCATAACCGGAATATGCTTGGAGGATATACCATTTTGCATTTGGGTTTTTCGGCTTTTCAGGAATCTGTTTTTCATTATCTTCTGGATGTTCACCTATTTCCGAAGTATTAATTGAAGTGAGTTCAGCTTCTAAAACTTGTTCATCACTCTCTGTTTCAATGTTCTCAGAAGAGTCTACTTCGGGGACAACATTTGTTGTCTCTGCTTTAGTGGTGTTCAATACCTGCAATTCATCCTGTTGCTTTCTCAAAGAACTGCCCGAAGTTTCTATTGTTTCTTTTTGTTCTTCCAATACCATTTTGTTTCCAGTTTGTTCTTTCACTATATTATCCAGCAATTACCATTTGCATGATATCTGAAAGTCCTAAATCAGCGATACCTAGATAGAGCGCTACAGCTAGGGAAACACCTACAACTACTGATGTTGATTTTAACGTTGCCTCACGTGTTGGCCACTGAACACGCTTGAATTCGGCAATGACATCTTTAAAAAACTGTTTGATTCGTTTGAACATTTTCAAATCAATGGATAAATATCAAACATCCTGAGAAAATTATTTCCTATTACTATTTTATGCTGCAACTATTAAAGTTCAAAACTCATAGTTACTTTTTTATGGCAGGGCAGACAGGGGTCGAACCTGCGACCTTCGGTTTTGGAGACCGATGCTCTACCAACTGAGCTACTGCCCTGTCAGGACGCAAAAATTAATTTTTTTATTTCGTTTCTTTATGCAAAGTATGTTTTCGATCCCACCTACAGTATTTACGTACTTCCATACGCTCTGTTTTCAATTTCTTATTTCGGGAAGCCGTATAATTTCGTCGCTTGCACTCAGTGCATTCTAGGTGAATCGTGTCTCTCATGATTTCTGTTTTAAAAACTATGATAATTTTTTTGGAGCCTGAGAGCAGGATTGAACTGCCGACCTCTTCCTTACCAAGGAAACGCTCTACCACTGAGCTACCCAGGCTCAAAACTCACACCGTATAAGCTCTTCAAACTGTGGTGGGGAGAGAAGGATTCGAACCTTCGAAGGCGAAGCCGTCAGATTTACAGTCTGATCCCGTTGACCACTTGGGTATCTCCCCATGCTGGAGCTGGCAATAGGACTTGAACCTACAACCTGCTGATTACAAATCAGCTGCTCTACCAATTGAGCTATGCCAGCATGAGTTAAACGAATAATTATGAAATGTTATGGAGTTTTTGTCAATAGAAAACGTCAAGAGATCAGTATTTCCCTCTTTCTGTAATACAACTAGATTAAGACTTTCTCCAGTTCGTTAAAATTAACAAACTATGCGGCTGCTAAATTTACATCTGGGGATGCTGACTTTTTCGGCTCTGGAAGTTTAATCATATGATCTTTACTGAACTGATAATCGCGAAAAACTTCTTCTGCACTCAAAAGTTGATATTTCCCATTTTCAAGTTTATGAGTCGTATCTTTCAGACGATAAACATAATGACCACATGTCCAGATAGTAAATTTACGGAAATGTGTGCAGAGGCATGTTTTGTCCGGGATAGAAATTTTTTCTGGTTTCTTTTCCAATTCTCTGTGGTAGGCTTCAACATATGCACAATGTCCTTTATTATCCAAGATGTATCCGAAGGCTTCACAATTAGGCCTAATTCCAGAACCTATTCCTGGAGACTGCCGTAACATCCGCATTGGATATCCAGTTGGTGAGATCGTGTTGACAACAATATCCTTCTCAACTGCCTCAAAGTAATGATTTTTTGTACGGTCCGGGAGTCCACATTCTTTTGTAACGGTAAAGCGAGTCGCAACTTGTACCGCGGAAGCACCGGATTCAAAAAATTCCACTGCATCAGTTCCAGTAAAAACACCACCTGCAGGAATTACAGGAATTTCTAAATCATTTTCTTTTAAAAAAATCAACACATCTTGAACAATTGTTTTAAGATCATATTCCTGCCAGTCGTCGCAACCGAAACCTAAGTGACCTCCGGCCAGAGGACCTTCTACAATTATATAATCAGGAAGTCTTTTGTACTTTGCTGCTCTTTTAAGAAAAGGTCTTAGAGCCCGCTGCGAAGAAACAATAATACCAATCAGAACATCCCTGAATCGTGGATGATCATTCATTAGTTCCATTGAACCTAAATGCAGACCTGCGCTCAATGTTATGCCATCAACTCCTGCATCCATAGATGCATGTAAACGTGTTTGAAGAGTATCACGCGGATTGTTCATGGTAAGCTTTTCCATGCAGTTTACAAAGACTGCCCCGTCCCCCTTTTTAGCGTTCATTGTACGTCCTACATGGAGTCGCTGAGCCTCCGCCAGTCTTTCCAGATCAAACTGCACCACTTCTTTATCTGAGCTGTTGATGTTGTATTTGTATTTGCGTTGTTTTTCCTGAACAAACTGTGTCTTGAACCTTCGGTCAGAAACAGTGGGGACCATTGCGTCTGAAATGTGTCCGATACCACCTAAACGTGCTGTTTCGAGAGCAAGTTCTGCTGTTGAAATATCTACTCCCATCCCACCTACAATAATTGGAACAAATTCCTTTCCACCGAGTTTTAGGCGAAAATCATTTATAGCTTTACTCATATTGTGTTCCCTCTATTTGGAGTTTGACAATCAAATAAGTTGTTCATTGAGGATCGCTTCAATTTGCCATAATTGAATATCCGCAGTCTACGTAAATCACTTGTCCAGTAATCCCTGAGGAAGCTTCACTAGCTAAAAATACAGCAGTTTGTGCTACTTCATCCTGAGTCGCGGTACGTTTCATAGCTGAGTGTTCTCCAGCAACTCTCATCAATTCTGCAAAATCTTTAATGCCTGCTGAGGATAAGGTTCTGATTGCACCTGGAGAAATAACATTCACCCTTATATTTTCTGGACCAACTTCTTTCGCCAGATATCGGGAAGAAGATTCAAGAGATGCTTTTGCTGGTCCCATTACATGATAATGCGGAACTGCCAGTAAGGAACCGATGAAACTCATGCTGAGGATACTGCCTCCTCCTCGTTTTTTCATCATAGGGATGACACCTTCTGCCAGTGGTAACAGTGAAAATGCACTAATTTCATGTGCTTTTGCATAACCGTCACGGCTAGTGCTTGAGAAATCTACTTGCAAATCCTTCTGGTCAGCAAAAGCTAAACTATGAATTAAAAAATCTAGTTCACCCCAATGGTTATTTAATGCGTCTAACAAAGATTGAATTGAGTCATCATTTGAAACATCACATTCCTGAATCAGGGATGCATTTACTTTATCACCAAGCTTTCTGACATTTGCCTCAAAACGACCTTTGGGGTCAGCGAGATAAGTCAACGCAATTTCTGCGCCTTGTTCATGAAAATGTTCTGCTACAGCCCAGGCAATACTGCGTTGATTGCCAACTCCAAGAATAACCCCTTTTTTGCCTGATAAAATCCCCATATTACTTTTCCAAGTTATAATAATTATTTTAAGATTTTTAAAACCGAAATAATTTTTTAGGTGAGCTTTTTTTCTCACTTTCTTTATTTTAGTTTAAACCTCCCAATATTGTTGCCCATCTTTATTTTTTGTCCTAATTCCATCTCATTCAATTCAACTTGTCCAGGAGGGAACAGGCAAATGACTGTGGAGCCAAGCTCAAACATACCGACCTCTTCGCCGCGTCTCAGTTCATAAGGTTTTTTCAGTAAAACCTGTTTAGCGAGTGCACCATGAAGGTTTGAAATTTGATTATCGTAACTGATGCGAATACGTCCGACAACAGTTGCACCAACTTTTACGAGCGCACATTCACCTTTTTCAGTTTGTATGTAGGTGGTCAAACGTTCATTCCGGGCAAACAGATTTGTTACATGATGGACACCCAATGGACTGACGGTCCATAAATCTCCAGGAATGTAGGAGAACTCATGGACCTTCCCTTTTGCCATGCTGTGAATTCTGTGGTAGTTCTGTGGAGCTAAATAAATGGTAATGAATTCTCCTCCATCATATAATCCTTCACGTTTCGAATCCTGCAGCAAATCTGCTAATCTATAATCCAGCCCTTTTGCCTGAATCAGATTTCCCTTATTGATGCGGCCATACTCACCTATAAATCCATCTACAGGGCTTAGTAAGACATCGGGATCCGGATCCAGCGGTCGCGCGTTCGGAAGTAATTGCCTCGTGAAAAATTCGTTGAATGTACGGAACTCTGAAACATGTTTAGTTGCTTCTGTCAGCTCAACACCAAAGAACCTTGAAAACATTTTTATCAACTGAGTCAGCAAAGGACGTGGTATTTGAATGTCAGCCACAAACCCGCAAAGCCTGCTAAAAAGATTTCGGGGCAAAATCCACATAAAATAATATGCCGGTGGACGTCCGAATCCTAGAAGTGACATCAGCCTCCAACAGGTTCAACTTTAGACTTGTTTTGTCGGAGTAATTCCAAAATATATGAACCTTCGATGGTCTCTTCCTTCATCAAAACTTCTACGATTTTGTGTAAAACGTTGATGTTATCACGAAGAAGTTTCTTGGCTTTCGCATCATGGAATTTTATAGTTTTACGCATTTCCTTGTCAATGTCTGCAGCAGTATTTTCGCTAAATTCACGGCTTTTACCGATGTTACGTCCCAAAACGTTCTGCTGATTATCATTGCCTAAAACGATTGGTCCAAATGATTTGCTCATGCCCCAGTTGCAAATCATGTTTCTTATCGTGTCGGTGGCCTGCTGAATGTCATTGCTTGCGCCGGTAGTTACTTCATCAAAAATGATCTCCTCTGCCGCACGTCCCCCCATTGCAATAGTGATACGGTTACTCAGGAAATCAATATCGTAAGAATGATTATCATGTTTTGGCAAAAATGCAGTAAGACCAAGAGCTCGTCCTCGGGGTACGATTGTTACTTTGTGAATTGGATCCGATTTAGGGAGAAGCGCTGCAACCAGCGCATGTCCTGCTTCATGATACGCAGTGTTACGTTTTTCTTTTTCTGACATGACCATCGAGCGTCGTTCTGTGCCCATCATCACTTTATCACGTGCCCATTCAAAATCGGCTAATTTAAGTTCTGTTTTGTTGTTTCGTGCACCACCGAGAGCAGCTTCATTAATCAGGTTTTTTAAATCTGCACCTGAAAATCCAGGTGTCCCACGTGCGATAATGTTCATATCAACGCCATCGGCCAATAGCACTTTTTTTGCGTGGATCTGTAAAATTTCCTCTCGTCCTTTAACATCAGGCAGAGGTATGCTTACCTGGCGATCAAAACGTCCTGGACGAAGAAGCGCGGGATCGAGAACATCTGGACGGTTTGTAGCGGCGATTACGATTATTCCTTCCATTCCATCAAAACCATCCATTTCAACTAAAAGCTGGTTGAGTGTTTGCTCACGTTCATCATTTCCACCGCCCATTCCAGTACCACGGCTGCCTCCGACTGCATCAATTTCATCAATGAAGATTATGCACGGTGCGTTTTCTCGACCTTGTTCAAACATGTCACGAACTCTACTGGCTCCAACGCCTACAAACATTTCCACAAAATCAGAACCGCTCATACTGAAAAAAGGAACCTCCGCCTCTCCTGCAACTGCCTTTGCGAGCAAGGTTTTCCCAGTACCGGGTGATCCGGACATTAACATGCCTTTAGGAATTCTTCCTCCAAGTTTACGGAATTTTGCCGGATCCTTCAGAAACTCAACCGTTTCTCTCAAATCGTCTTTTGCTTCTTCAACTCCAGCGACATCGGCAAAGGTCACTTTCATTTCATCTGGTTCCATTTTTTTGGCTCGGCTGCTCCCTATGGAAAATAGTCCTCCTCCTCCGGAAGCTCCACCCTGCATTCTGCGCATTAGAAACATCCATATTCCAAAAATTAAGATGAATGGTCCCCAATTTATAAAAATGCTTAAATACCAGGGAATACTTTTTTCAGGCAGATAATTGATCGGAATTTGATACAGTCGAAGGTAATCAATTACACTGGGGTCTTCTGCAGGAATATATGTGCGGTAGCCAAGTCCGTCCTGAGTGAAGCCCTCTATTAAGGAATCTCCAACAATCTGAGCATTGACAACTTCACCTGATGCAACTAGAGCCTTGAAGTCACTGTAAATCAGTTCCTGTGTTCGCTGAGAACTGGTTGACATATTTGCACCGTCGAACATTTTTGCTAAAAAAATTGCCAGCACCAGCACACTGAGGATAATAAGTATATTTTCTCTTTTCATAAAAAATAGTCTTAAAAAACAAAGATTTAATTCAGCCAGATTCAGTTGTTATGAAGTCAGCTCTTCATCAAAAAAACAAATTTAATTTATCAAAAACTATGTTAGTTAGTACATAATAGCATACAAGTGCCTGTACAGTTAAGTAATTTTTTAGAGACTTTTTCAAAAAAAAACTACATTTGATAAAGCAATACAATCTATATTCGCGTTTAAAAAGATTTTCATATGAATCTTCATTAACCTTAAAACTAGGTCTGCCGGTAATTATTGCTCATTTGTTACAGATTCTGATGCAGTTTGTTGACACAATAATGGCCGGACATGTCAGCTCCCATGATTTGGCGGCACTGGCAATTGCGACAGCGCTTTATCATCCGGTGTTTTTGCTAATGTTAGGAATATTGATTACGCTGGGTCCGATTATAGCACAACTATTTGGGGCTGAAAAGCAGCAGGAGATAGTCACAAATGTGATACAGGGTCTGTGGCTCAGTCAAGTTTTTGCATTTTTGAGCATCTTGATTTTAGCGAATCTTGAACCAGTGTTGTACTGGATGGGTTATGAAGCAGAGGTGATCAGGATTGCCTCGCATTATCTGAAGGCTTTGTGCTGGGGTATACCATTTGTCTTAGCGTTTAATGTCTTGCGGATGTTTAGTGAAGGTTTGTCTATCACTCGTCCGACCATGTATATTTCTGTGATTGGCCTTGGAGTCAATATTGTTTCAAACTATGCTCTGATGTTTGGGCACTTTGGCTTTCCCGCTATGGGTGCGGTTGGAGCAGGTTGGGCTACGAGCATGGTTTACTTGGTCATGTTCTGCGCGATGCTGGCTTTTTGTCTGAAAGCATTGATTTTTGAAAACTACCGCAGATTTATTGTTTTCAGAAAACCTTCGTGGTTGTATCTGCGTGAAATTTTGAGAATTGGTATCCCCAATGGTTTCGGAATGGCAGCTGAAGTAGGTCTTTTCGCGACAATATCATTGTTGATGGGAACATTTGGTGTGACGGCAATTGCCGGGCACCAGATTGCAATCAATATTGCTTCAGTAACTTTTATGTTGCCGATGGGCCTTTCAATTGTTATTTCCATCCGGGTTGGCCAGGCAAAAGGTAGGAGTGATTATAAAGCAACACGTTATTCAGGTTATGCTGGGATCATACTTTGCGTTTTAATAATGGCCATAACCGCGACAGTGTTTGTTAACTTCCCAGAAATGATTGTAGCGTTATATTCAGATGACCCTGATGTAAGCACACTGGCTGTTCAATTACTCTATATGGCAGCGGTATTTCAGTTATCTGATGGAATGCAGGTAGGTGCTCTGGGAGCACTACGTGGCCTGAAAGATACTCGTGTCCCTTTTATCACAAACTTAGTGGCCTATTGGGGTATAGGCCTACCCATAGCTTATCTGGTTGGTGTATATTTTTACTTTGGTCCTGTGGGAATGTGGGTTGGCCTTATTGTTGGCTTAAGCATTGCTGCGGTGCTCCATAGTTGGCGTTTCCAGATTCTTACCAGACGTCTTTTAAAACATCAGGATCGTGAAAAGTCGATTGATAATGAAGTTTTACAAATGCTCCATGATTAAAAAAATCTTTATATAAAAATCAAAAAAACAAAATAGTTCTTCCAAATTATTTGGAATCGTAATTGCAGGAGAGATTGATTCTAAATTCCAGCTTATATTTTCAGATCTGAATCAGGTACTTGAAAATCAGGCGATATTTTATCCATTTTTATAAACACATTTTAATAGGAAACCCATGGCAGAACAAGCCGGTTTACTTTCAGATGTACGTTTTCAGTTTCAAGATTTTTTTGGTGCACTGAGTCTCACGAAGAGGGTTACTATACTGGTAGCACTTGGAATAATACTAATAGGAATGATAAGCATGATTTTTGTGGCAAACAGACCTTCATGGGCTCCATTATATTCGAATGTAGAACCTGGTGATGCCGCCGCCATAGTTGAAAAGTTGCAGGAAAATCAGATCCCTTACATGCTTGCTCCGGGAGGTAGGACTGTGATGGTAGAGCCACATAGAGTGGATCAGGCCCGCTTAACATTGGCTAAAGAAAAAGTATTACCGGGTAGTGGTGTTGGTTTTCTGGATTTGTTTTCTACTCCAAGTCTTGGGGAAACAGAATTTCAACAAGGAGTCAAATTCCGTGTTGCGCAGGAAGGTGAGTTGGCAAGACTGATTTCTACTCTCAATGTTGTTAAGTCGGCTAAAGTATCTTTAGCAATTCCGCAAAAAACACTTTTTTCAGACAATGAGGAGGTACCAACGGCCGCAATTGCTCTCAATCTAACCAGTAACGGAGCTGGCCGGAAACAGATTGAAACGATCGTTCATCTTGTTGCCAGTGCGGTTGAAGGTCTCTCTCCACGAAATGTAAAAATCACCGATCAAAGTGGAACTTTATTGAGTCGAGGATTTTCTGACGATTCTGCGGGTGGTAAAATGAATGATAATTATTCATATAAAAGTCGTTTTGAAAAGGAACTCGAAGCAAAAGTCGTTAGGCAGATTGAGGAGGTTGTCGGTAAAGACAGAGTGAGGGTAAATGTCTCTGCAACCCTACGTTTTGATCGAAGGACTATAAAGGAGGAATTGGTTGATCCAGATCAAACGAGTGTTGTAAGTGAGCAGGTCGTCGATGAAGCATCGACCGGGACACGTTCGGTTCCTGTGGGTCCTGCAGGGGTAACAACTAACTTGCCTGAAGCAACTGGGAGGGAAGCAGCGACAGTTTCAGAATTCAGTAAGAAAAACTCTACACGTAATTTTGAAAGTAGTAGACGGGAAGTGATTATGGAGTCAGCAGTTGGAGAGGTGGTAAGCCTGAGTGTATCTGTACTTTTGGATAACAGACGGTCACAAATTGTTGATGAAAGCGGCACTTCATTAGGACGAACTAATACCCCATGGACTGATGGTGAAAAAGAAACTATTGAGGGTTTGGTAAAAGCTGCAATGGGCTATAATGAATCTCGAGGGGACAGAGTCTTTGTAGGTAATATGCCATTTGAAGCTGCTCTAGAAGAAGATAAAACAGCGGAAATTGAAGCCACAAGGATTCGTAACAAATTTATTTTGGATGTAGTGCGTTATGTTGCTCTTGGGCTGGCAATTCTGGCACTCATCATGTTGGTGATCAGACCTATGGTTCAGCGGCTGAGTTCTAAACCGGCTGATCTTGATCTTCTCATGGGGATGCCCGCAACAATTGGTGAGCTAGAAGGAGAGGAATTGGAAATTCCTACGGAGCGTGAATCAGGAATTCCACCTAGAGAAAAGATTCTCGAAATTGCCAAGCAGGATCCTCTCAAAACTTCCGCTCTCATACACACTTGGCTGCGAGATCGTTCATGATGCCGATTAAGAATTTAATCTGGAAGCGAAAATTCGCAGAGAATTTTCTGATTTGTGCCAAATCCTGAATTATGGCTCCTTAACATAATAATCAATAATCAATAATTAATTATTTAAGCATGTTGGATGAGAGTGAGTTTAAACCGTTTTCATTGACCGATTTTACTGCGGTCGAATCAGACCCATCAGAAAATGATGATACATCTGATGGAAGGGAAAAAAATGCTGAGGGATCAGAAAATAGCAAAGAGTATCAAATCGAAGACCGACTGACCTCTTTCAAACCGCTTACTTTTAATGTGGAAGGAGATTCTGCTGACTTAGTCACTGAAGTTCGCACAGATGCTGAAAGTGAAAAAACGGATGCAGAAAAAATTAAACTCTCAATAGATTTCAAAAATGCTGATTTTTTTCAGGAAAATAGTCTTTTGACAAATGCCGAAGACTTCGCGGAATCGATCAGATCAGGCGCGAAATTATACAAGACTCAATTGCTCACAAAAATTGAAGAACAGGCAAGTGACACGGAGCGTATTTACCAGCAAACTATTGCAGATAATCAAGAGGCAGAAAAGGATCGGAAAAATCTGCTTTCTTCCACAGAAGAAAAAGTAGAAGAAATAAAAACCAATGCATATCAGCAGGGTTTTGAAAGTGGACTGCAAAAGGGAATGCAGAAGCGTTATGATGAGGCGGAACCACAAGTAATGCAGATAAATTCTGTATTGGCGCAATTGAAGTCTTTAAGGCAGGTTGTCCGTTTTCAGGCAGAAGGAGAGTTGGTGAAATTAGCTCTGCAAATTGCTAAAAATATTGTTGCCGAAGAAATAAAGTTGAATAACTCTGTTATCAAGAACATAGTTCAAGTAGCCCTCCAAGAAACAGAAGTGCATGGAAAGATCTATTTATATTTAAATCCGGATGATTACGAATTTTTGTTAGAAAGTAAAGCTGATCTGGATAGATATTTGAGTGATGAACAAATTCTTGTGCTTCGGCAGAATCCGGAAATGAAACTAGGCTCAATTTATGTTGAGTCTGATGAAGAAATAATCAGCAGATCGATCGAAGGTCAGTTTGAAAAACTTGAAGGATCTCTAACTGAACAGATGGAAAATCGTCATGCACATTTATATGAAGTAGATATTGATGCACATGATTATTATTCAGGGGCTCCCTCAGACGAGGAATGTGTTGAATCGGAGTCTCTTGACTTAAATCAAGTAGAAACCGCGGAACAGTTAGTACCCCCATCCGTATTAGAACAAAGCAAAGAAACCGTTGATGCGATTAATCAGGTAGATCATGTGGAGCCGCTTCTGGAAACAGGTTTAGCTGAATCCGAAAATTCCAAACCTGATTCATTAACTTCTGAAACAGTAAGCTCCGAATTAGAAGAACCTGAACAGGCTACACAATCTGTTGAAACGGCAGATTTAACTCCGGATTCGGTAGAATCATTTCTGGTAAATAATGAAGATGATTCTGCTGAGTGAAAAGTCTTTTTAAAAAAACTGTCAGCCGAAGTCAAATAAAAGAAAAAATTACCGTATTTTTTCAGGAGGATAAATTATCATTTTAAATCCAAAAAATTAGAGCTAACTAAGCCTTATTATTTTCATGTCACCTTATTCATCAACTCCGGAATTACCGGTTTACTCAAACCTTGAAACGTATATTAGCTGTATTGAAAACCTTCCGTTACTGCGTAAGGAAGGCCGTGTTATGCAGGTAATTGGTCATATGGTAGAGGCAACAAACCCTGGTTGTTCCGTAGGAGGAATGTGTAAAATATTTAATCCTGCGACAAATAAATCTGTGGCTGCGCAAGTTGTGGGATTCCGGAAAGACCGGATGCTGGTAATGCCACTACACAATGCTTATGGAATTGGCCCAAAATGCAGGGTTGTTCCGGAAGACCGTCCGGCAATGGTTACGGTAGGGGATGGCTTGCTGGGTCGAGTTTTCGACCCATTGATGAGACCGCTGGATGGTTTTGGTGAGTTACTAACTTCAACTGAGGTTGCCTTATATCCAGAAGTAGTAAATCCACTTAATCGTAATCGTATCAAAGACCCGCTGGACGTAGGAGTAAGGTCCATTAATTCAAGTCTGACTTGCGGCCGTGGACAGCGTATCGGAATAATGGCAGGTTCCGGCGTTGGTAAATCAGTGCTACTCGGAATGATGGCACGTTACACTGATGCTGACATTAACATCATTTCTCTCGTAGGAGAACGCGGCAAGGAGGTCCGAGAATTTATAGAAGACAATTTGGGTGAGGAAGGTATGCAGCGCTCTGTCGTAGTCGTTGCAACATCAGATCAGCCGCCACTGCTGAGAATGCGTGGAGCATATGTGGCTACCTCAATCGCAGAGTATTTCAGAAGCCAGGGAAAGAATGTACTTCTTTCAATGGACTCTCTGACACGTTTTGCGATGGCACAGCGAGAGATTGGTTTGGCAGCTGGAGAACCCCCGACAACTAAAGGTTATCCTCCGTCAGTATTCGCCTTATTACCAAGTCTGCTGGAACGAGCTGGTACTCATGATGGACCGGGTTCAATAACCGGTTTTTACACTGTTCTTGTAGAAGGCGATGACGCAAGCGATCCGATTGCTGATGCAATCCGTGCTATTGTAGACGGACATATTTTTCTCAGCCGAAGTATTGCTGAAAAGGGGATTTTCCCTGCAGTGGACTTGCTCTCTTCAACCAGTAGGGTTATGGTCAATGTAGTTAGTAAGACTCATCTTGAACTAAACCAAATTTTACGTCGCACTCTTGCTACTTATCGGGAAGCGGAAGATTTGATCAATATCGGTGCGTATGTGCAAGGAAGTAATCCGGAAATTGATTACGCCATTTCTAAATATCCATTAATTCAGGAATTTATTCAGCAGGGAATGGATGAAAATACTAACTTAAAAGAATGTGTAGACCGTCTCCAGCAAATTTTCGGAGACAGGTTGGATGGGGTTAATTTATCGCAACAAATTCCTGATTTGCCAAACAGTAATTTAGCCGAACCTGAAAATTCTTAAATCAACAAGAATTAATGAAGATTAACCAGTAGCTGTTATTTGCTTAAGACTTTGTACAAGCCTCAAAAATTATTCTCTAGACAGACTGTCTTTAAATTTTTAAATATACTATTACTTAATGTAATTGAGTTTTTGGTTGATTAGTTTTTATCTTTTACATATATTTGTTTTTTCTGTAAATGTGTTTTGAAATTTTATTTAATTTTCAAACATTTGAAATAAGTTGAAGGAATCTATGATCAGGATTCAGGAATCATGCTCAGTCCGTGCTTTCGAAAAATAAAGGAAACCATAGAGCCTGGTTCAAATTGTTTTTCCATTTGATTATCAATCACAAATAATTCACCGAGGGTGCTTTCAAGTGTGTATTCGATATGATCACCCAAATAAGATGCTTTAAGAATTGTTGCAGATAAATCATCTTTTTTGATTGCATGATTTAGACTGATTGCCTGTGGACGAATTGCCAAATCAACTTCTCCTACTGGCATTCCCCGGTGTGGAAGTTTGAGGATAATTCCACCGATATTGACTTCTGCTTCATCATTTTCAATGCTTAATATTTTAGCTTTTACCAAATTTGCATCTCCAATAAAATCTGAGACAAAAAGATTTTCAGGTTCTTCATATAACTGACGTGGAGTCCCTTCCTGAGCAATAATAGCATCATTCATCACGATGATACGGTCCGAAACAGCAAGTGCTTCTTCCTGATCATGGGTTACGTAAACCGTAGTCAGGCCTAGCTCCTGCTGTAATTCTCTGATTTCTTCCCTTACTCGTCGGCGTAGCTTTGCGTCAAGATTCGAGAGTGGTTCGTCAAAGAGCAGAACTTCAGGTTCCAGAACAAGTGCTCGCGCCACGGCGACTCTCTGCTGTTGTCCTCCGGAAAGTTCACTCGGAAAACGTTTACTGAAATCTGTCAGTCCGACCAAATTGAGTCCATCTTGGGCTTTTTCACTCACTTCTTCTTTTGATAGTCGGCTCATTGTCAGACCATAAGAAACGTTTTGAATCACTGTCATGTGAGGAAAGAGAGCGTAGGACTGAAAGACCATACTTACGTCACGATCCGAAGCCGAAATCCGTGTGACCTCCTTGTCTCCAATGAAGACATTACCCTCGGTAACCATCTCTAGTCCAGCAATCAGTCTTAATGTGGTAGTTTTACCGCACCCGGACGGTCCCAGCAATGTAACGAGTTTGCCGTGATCTATAGTGAAACTTAGATCACGGACTGCTTTTACTTCGCCGTAGGCTTTTGTCACATTTTTAAATTCAACGGCTTTTCCCATAGTAATCTACTTTGAGTTTAAATTGTTAATGCTTCTGTTTCCCGTCTGCCAAGTTCCCGCTTCCCGACTGTGAACTGGATCAGTGCTATTGCGCAAAGCATCACTATGATCAATACAGAGGAATAGGCGATAGCCAAACCATAATCTCCAAATTCTACCCTACCAAGAATGTAGGAAGTTGCCATATCATAGTCGGCACTTACTAGGAAGATGACAGCACTGATTGCTGTCATAGCCCTCACGAAGCCAAAAACAAGGGCAGCTATCAACGCCGGACGCAGTAGTGGCAGAAGGATAAGCCGGAGCGTTGTAAATGATCGTGCTCCCAATGTCAGGGAAGCTTCGTCTAGACTGGGATCCAACTGACTCATCGCAGCTATCCCTGCCCTTATACCCGTTGGCATATTCCGAAAAATGAAACAGACAACAAGTATCACACCAGTACCAGTAATTTCTATTGGAGGAACGTTGAAAGCGAGGATGTAACCTACGCCGATAACAGTTCCGGGAACCGCAAAACTGAGCATGGTCAAGAACTCAAAGATATCTTTGCCCCAAAATCGTTGTCGTACAAGGATATAAGCTATCAACAAGCCTAAACCCGCAGTGAGTGGAGCAGATATAGCTGATATTTGCAGTGTTGTCCAGAATGAATTCCATGCTGCACCCTCCCAGATGAGGCCGTATTCCTCTGACCAAAAAAGTGAAAACTCTTCAATATAGTGTTTTAGAGTGAAGTTGTGCTTGTAGCCCCAGGTTTCCACAAATCCACCAAAGAGAATCATTCCGTAAACGATCAAACTCATGACAATAAATGGTAGGGCTGCAAGGTATGCTCCCCAAGCTACCCTTTTGGGAAGCTTTACATGCATTCCGGCGTCGCCCTTTCCGGTGACAGTTGCATATGATTTTTTCCCGAGCCAGCGCCGCTGGGCATAAAACGCTGTAAGTGTGAAAAGCAATAGAACAATCGCCAGTACTGCAGCCATGCCTGGATCACCTTGCGCTCCAACAATAGCAAAGAAAATTTGTGTCGAAAGTACCTCATATTGTCCTCCCAGGACAAGAGGGTTACCAAAATCTGCCAAACTTTCAATAAAGCCGAGTAGAAACGCGTTGGCTATCCCTGGTCTCATCAGTGGAAAAGAAACTGTCCAGAAGGTTTGCCAGGGTGAAGCACGCAGGGTTTGAGCTGCTTCTTCCATTGAAGGACTTACTCCTTCCACAACTCCGACGAGGACGAGAAAAGCAATCGGTGTAAATGCTAAAATCTGTGCTATAAGAATTCCCGTGAGACCATAAAGCCAGCGGCTGGGGGGGATACCAAAAGCCCATTCCAAAAAGGTGTTCACAGCACCGGCACGACCAAATAAAAGAATGAGCGCAAGTCCTATTACAAAAGGTGGGGTGATGATAGGAAGCAGAGAAGCTGTTCGCACGAAGCCCTTGGCTTGAATACCAGTGCGAGTCACTAAAAGTGCGAAGGCTAATCCCAAGATAGTGGTAGCTGTTCCAACCAAGACTCCCATCCAGAGAGAATTCCATGCGACTCCGCAACTTAGATCACTGCTAAGGCAGGCCAGTCCCCAGATATTGTGAGAACTAATTTTCTCCAGAAATAAGGAAAAAACATAGTTACCTTCGTCATCTTGCAAGGAGTTAATGAGTATACGTCCAACTGGATAGAAGACAAAGGCAGTGACCATGGTAACTGTAAGGCCAATAGATCCTGAGACAAAGATATCACCTTTGAGCGCCCCTCTAGCTGCTAAACCCTGTGTGAATAGGAAAAGGAAACCGCTAGCAACGAGCAAGGCACCATAACCCATTCCAAATTGTGTTTGCAATGTAGGGCCGAAAAGATCTCCGAGAAAGTCCCAACCCCAACCATGGAGGCCGAGAACGAAACCCTGAAGAAGCATATAGCTGAAGCCAAAACCTCCACCGAATAACAAAGCGACTACATGACGTGGATCTGTCCTAGGCCAAATAAGGGCAGGGAGAGGAACCAGCAAAGCCACCGCTACTGGCCAAAGCCACCAACGCTGGTGCATTGTAATTTGCAGTATCCCGGGCGAGTACTCGCCAAAAGTCGGATATCCGTCAGTGATCCATATAAAACTCCAGAAACCGTCATATGCTGCATACCACGGTAGGACGAGGAATCCAGTCCAAGCAATTATGAGCCAGAGCTTCAGAGAGTAATTTCTTTGGATGAGTATCTCCGGAAAACCTGAAGAGTTTTCCGGAGTGGGTGCTGTTGAATTCACCTTGGTAACACTTTGACGTCAGTATCCCACTTCTTCAGCAAACGGGTCCGCTCAACTTTAGAACCATACAAAGCATGGTTGTAGTCAATGAGTTTGATGCTACTGACATCTGGAGCTTCTGGAGCACTGGTAGCATTTTTATTGGAGGGCACCTGATATGACTTCACTTCTGCTGACCTGCTCTGTACGTTAGCAGTTAGAGCGAAATCAATAAATTTTTTGGCGTTTTCCAGATTGCGAGCTCCTTTAATGATACTCGCAGAGCCAATTTCGTAGCCCGTACCTTCACACGGCGAAACTGCCTCGATAGGAAAGCCCTTTGTGGCCTGCTTCACTGCTCCATGTACGAAAACAATGCCTATTGTTATCTCTCCACGGGCAGCAGCTTTAATCCCTGCGGATCCAGACTTGGTGTACTGGCTGATGTTGCGGTGCAAGCCCTTCATGTAATTGAAACCGCCATCCTCTCCAAAGAGTTGTACCATTGAAGCCAGAGTTGTGTAGGCTGTTCCGGAAGTGCTGGGGTAGGCCATCATGATCTCGTCTTTGTAAGCCGAGTGCAGCAAATCGTTCCAGCACTTGGGTACTGGCAATCCTTTTTTGGCTAGAAGCTCACGATTGTATCCAAAACCCAAGGCACCCAAATAAATACCCACGGTTTTTCCTCCCGTGGCTTGGTGCGGAGACTTGGCCCATTCGTGCAACTCACCCAATTTAGGAGAATTGTATGCTTGCGTCAAACCTTCTTCTGCCGCCTGCAGATGTGGATCACCCGTTCCACCCCACCAGACATCTCCCTTCGGATTGGACTTTTCTGCCCGAATTTTAGTAAGTGTTTCCCCTGAACTTGCGCGGGTCATACTTACTCTTATGCCTGTACGTTTCTCAAACTCTTTTTTCATAAGCTCACACCACGGTATGTCGGTGCTGCAATAGTATGTAAGCCTCCCTCCAGCGTATAAAGGTAAAGCAATCATTAATAAGATAAATGACACCATAGTCATTTTAACTATTCTCATACTAACTCCTTAAAAATGGGTTATACAAAAAAGGAATTCTCTACATTAAGAAATCCATTAAAGCCCACATTCTACACTTTCGGCAGTCTCTGTCAACATATAAAATATGATTTTGTAAACAGTTCTATAGCCTGAAAGATTATTAAAATTCTTCAAGAATATGCCTTTCAATAAATTCCAAATAAACCTTTCACAAAGGATAGATTATTCTTTCTAATCACCAAGAGCTTTAGTTGAAAGGATATTTTCTCATATGCCTGGGATTTTCAGATTTTTGTGCAAATTTATGAGTGATTAGTCTGCGAGAATTGATAGTTTTAAAATTCAGGTACAAATACGTAATGCCACATGTGGAAAACCAAGATCATTGTACACGACAAAAACTTTGACTTCAATTAAGGTCGAGATTTTCTTCATGAAGCCTTTGAATTTTAAAACGGCAAACTCAAAAATTGTATTTGTATTACTCTGTTTTCTTGACAATCCATTCGTGCTGCGGATCGTTATGAAATTTCCAGATACGTTTTGGTCCGGCCATCACATTCAAATAATACAGATCATATCCATGCGGAGCACCGACCGGATGATATCCCCGGGGGACCATTACCACATCATTATTATGAACCGCCATTGTTTCATCCAGACTTCCATCATCTGTATAAACACGTTGGAACCCAAATCCCTGCGGCGGATTGATTCGGTGGTAATATGTTTCTTCCAAATATGATTCCTCCGGGATATTATTGGAATCATGTTTGTGC
>SHAT01000030.1 GCA_004213175.1 Pseudomonadota bacterium
AGTCTTTTCTTCACCTTTTTCTAGCTTAGTAGTCTTTTCTTCATCCTTTTCTAGCTTAGAAGTCTTTTCTTCACCTTTTTCTACCTTAGCAGTCTTTTCTTCACCTTTTTCTACCTTAGCAGTCTTTGCTTCAGTAGTTTCGTTATTTTCTACCTCAGTAGTCTCAGTTTCATCCTTTACTTCAGGAATTTCATCTTTTTCTTCCTTCGGAGTCTTAGCTTCGGTTACTTCTGTAGAATCAATATCAGAGGCTGATGGATCAGGAGTTGGGCTGGAGATTATTTCAATAATGCTCAGGCCTAGCCTTCTTTCCTCAAGGTCAATCTTAATTACGTTTGCTTTCACGACAGAACCAACTGCATACATATCATGTACCTTGTTTTTTGGAATTGAAGAGTCAACCTCAGAGATGTGAACTAAACCTTCAACTCCGTCCGACACTTCAACAAATATTCCGAAATCAGTCAGATTTACTACAGTACCTGTTATGTCAGATCCAAGGGGGCTTTTTTCGTCAAGATTATTCCATGGGTCATCAGTCAATTGTTTGATTCCAAGGGAGAGACGTTCCTGATCTACATCGATGTTCAGGACCTTGACTTCGATCTCATCACCTTTGCTGGCAATTTCAGAAGGTTTGCACTGGCGTTGTTTCCATGAAATATCAGAAACATGGACCAATCCGTCAATGCCTTCATCGAGTCCGATGAATATTCCAAAATCTGTGACATTACGTACCGATCCTTTAACAATACAACCAACTGGATACCTATCAAGAGCAAGTTTCCATGGATTTACCTGAACTTCCTTAATTGAGAGTGAAATTCTTTTTCTTTCTACATCAAGGTCTTTGACTACGGCTTCCACCATCTGACCCAATTCAACAACCTTTGAAGGATGCCGTACTCTCTTGGTCCATGACATTTCAGAAACGTGAATAAGTCCTTCTACTCCTGGTTCAATTTCGATAAAGGCACCGTAGTCTGTCAGGCTGACAATTTTTCCAGAAACTTTTGTTCCAACTGCGAATTTTTCTTCCACCATTTCCCATGGGTTTTGAGCTTTTTGTTTGAGTCCAAGTGAAACTTTTTGATCTTCTGGAAAATATTTGAGTACTACTACTTCTACCTCATCACCAATTTCAAACATTTCAGAGGGATGTACTATGCGTCCCCATGTCATGTCTGTTATATGGAGCAATCCGTCTACGCCGCCTAAATCAACAAAAACACCATAATCTGTAATGTTTTTGATATAACCATTTATTAAGGCTCCTTCCTGAAGAATTTCGAGTGTTTTTAATCGCTTTTCATCACGATCTATTTCCAGCAAAACTCTGCGCGAAAGAACAATGTTTCCGCGTTTCTGGTTGAACTTTAAAACTTTGAAGTCAAAGTCTTCACCAAGCAACTTGTCAAGATTACGTACAGGCCGCAAATCGACCTGTGAGCCAGGCAGAAAAGCTTTAACTCCAATATCTACGGAAAGTCCCCCCTTAATTCTGGCAACAATAGTTCCTCTTACGATTCCGTCTTCTTCATAAATATCACCAATTTTCTCCCAGGTGCGAACCTTTTCAGCCTTCCGTTTTGAAAGATAGGTAATCCCGTCTTCGTCTGCTTCGAGAGCTTCTACATAAACATCTACAGTATCTCCAACCTCTACCTCTAGTACACCTTCACTATTTTGAAATTCATTTACTGCGATTAGACAATCAGATTTGAAACATATGTCAACTGTTACATAATCACGGGTTATTTCTGTTACTGTGCCTGAGACGATATCCTGATCGTGAAAACCTTTTACACTTTCTTCATAGAGAGCATCAAAGTCTTCATCTTCTTCTAGAAAAACAATTGGTTCTTGTACGGAGGGTGCTAAAACAGCGGGAATGGGGATTTCTTTTTCCTTAACAGTCACTTTTACCTTTTAGTTGATGGAACAGCTTATCACTAAATAAGCTGGTTAGGGTTGCAGGCAGTATGATGATTAGCATTCATTTATAACTGATTATGGCTAACTTCTAAATTTTCCAGTTATCTGAAGCTATTCTCAGGACAAGCCCGTAATCTATACACTTCTTCTAATTAAGAAAGTGCTGATATTGACAATCTATAATTTTCCGGTTTCTCTTTCAAAATGTCAATATTATTGTTCTAAAAATTGACGGCAGGCAATTTCCCCATAACTGTTTTAACTAATTACGGGGAAACTCTTTAAGGATTTAATAGGAGTGGAATTTATTATTTAATGTAAGTAATAATTCACTACCCGCTGTTCTGCAACATAGCAGAAAATTTTGAAAATTAGACCATAAACCAAGGTCAAGAAAACTATAGTTATTGCTTCGTTTACGTTATTAATTTTCCCCATACTCTGTAGAAAAAGTGCACCACCGATAAAAGTCCCAACAATCCCCATTTTCCAAGCGGTGTTGCCCATAACATTCATACAGCGTGCTACAGAACGAGCTTCATTGATCGTAACCTTCTTTGCACCTCCAAAAGTGAAAGTCCAGCAACGCCAGTATGTTCGCCAGGATGTTGCTGCTATTCCAAAAAAAACAGACGTACAAAAAACAAGCAGTAAAGATGGTATATCCAAAAATTTCAATCCTTTGGTTATATCAAAAGCAAGGTTATTAAAGTCCAAAATCGCTGCTATCGAAATGATTGCAATACTGAAAACAATACTAAACCACATCATATAAGCTCCTGACTGATGATTTGGCTTCCGGATTTTTTTGCCGGCACTGCGCCGAAGAGATGGATCCCGAAGCATTTGATCGACTCGTAATTCAATGTATGCCCATTTTGCCCTTTGTTTGTCACCACTTGCCATAGCCATGGCCTTGAGCCAGAGGGCTTCATCAATTTCTTTTTTTTCGATGTCCTTGTAGGCCACCAGATATAGTTCTTCGTGCATAATTCGATCATTATTGAAGTTCCGGAACACTCGTCAAATGAGAGCCGTATATCACTGACTTAGCATTGGTGTTCCTTAATTATTTAAGACTTGCATTTTTTTGACCGTTTTTTTCTATACGTGTGGAAGTATTTTGAAAAACTTGAGGAGGCTATGTTTTTTCAGCAGAAATATTTTCGGATACGCTGGCGCAAATTCAGGCCTAGATCATTTATTTTTTCTGAAAGTTCTCTAACTTGTGAGGGCAAAAGTGGAATAAAGGGAGGCAGCATCTCTTGCCAATGTTCTGAGCCAGTATGTAAAGCCATGAGACCTTTAAGTTCTGAAACAAACTGATAACTTTCCAACGCTTTTCTCAAAACGGTGAGTTCCTTTTGTACTTGTTCTGCAGTATTCTGTTGATCATTTCTCCATGCCTGATATACCAGCTGACATTCAGGAGCAAGCAAATTAGCACTGGCCGTTATACAACCAGCTCCCCCCTCACGTAAAATGTTTAGGAGTAAAGTCTCCGTTCCACTGTAAACCATAAAGTTCGGAACGTTTTTAGTAATACTTAACATATTTTCCCAATTTCCTGAGCTGTCTTTAATCCCAGCGGCAATGTCTCCGAAACGCTCCTTGAATTCTTGTAATATTTCTGTACTAAAATTATATCCGCTGAGTTTTGGAAAATTATAAAAAATTATTCTAAGTCGTGAATCATCTACTGAGGAGATTAACTCTGAATAATAACGGATTACACTCTCATCACTTTGTGGTTTGTAATAAAAAGGAGGAATTACTAGTACTGAAAAAACTCCTGCCTCAATGCTGGCTTGTGTCAGACGAATTGCGTCCTGGAGCGCACAGGACCCAGTCCCCATCATCAATCGCTCCGGCGCTAATGTCCTTCCGCAATACGAGATAATATCGAGACGTTGTTCAATGGTCAAAGAGTTAGCTTCTCCGGTACTGCCGAGTATGGCAACCCCGTCCGAACCTGATTCAAACAGCTGTTCTACATGACTAACGAGTGCGGGTAGATTGGGTTCATATGTGGAGGTTAGCGGTGTCAATGACGCAGTATAGATTCCTGAAAATAGTGTTGTCATAATTACTAACTTTCAATTTGCATTTCTTTAAAGCACTGAACGAATTTGTTCTAGTGCCTTAATAATTTGATCTTCTTTGACCATCAGGTTTGTGACTGCACGGACTGAGGAGTCGTCCCATGGTAGCATGTGAGTATCTTGTTCACTCAGACGGTCGGTGAATTCATGTGAAGACATTTCTGATAAACTGAAAATTATGATATTTGTTTCTACATCTTTAGGATTTATTTGGATTCCCTTAATATCTTGAAGTCCTTTGGCAAATAATTTTGCATTTGCATGGTCTTCTATCAATCTTTTTCTGTTATTATCAAGCGCATACAAAGCCCCTGCAGCAACAATTCCAGCCTGTCTCATTCCGCCACCGAATTGTTTCCTAAATCGCCTGGCCTCCCTTATAAAATCAAAGCTGCCCACCAATGCTGAGCCTACTGGTGCCCCAAGCCCCTTTGAAAAACAGACACTGACTGAATCAAAATAATTTGCAATATCAGATTCTTGAACTTTTAAATTTGTTGCTGCATTCCAAATCCGAGCTCCATCAAGATGCATTTTTAAATTTTTTGAGCGAGCAACTTTTTCTACTTCAGCTATTTTTTCAAGTGGCCAAACTTTTCCACTCCCACGGTTGGTAGTATTCTCTAAACACACCAGCTTTGTACGAGGTAAATGCAAATCCACTGGTCTCATAGTTGTTGTATGAGGTTCTTTTTCCGAGATAACAGCTTCCATTTCTTTTCCACCAAAAACTCCTCTTTCGCCGGATATTAAGCTGCATATTACTCCTGAGAGAGCCGCCGTTCCGCCAGCTTCATAAAAATATATGTGTGCATTCTTGTCGATTAGAATTTCATCTCCGGGCTCAGTGTGCGTTCTTATCGCAACTTGATTGGTCATTGTTCCGGAAGACATATAAATAGCTGCATCTTTTCCTAGAATTTCTGCGACACGCTCTTCCAAAGCATTGACTGTTGGGTCTTCACCATAAACATCATCTCCAACAGGAGCTTGTGCCATTGCTTCCCTCATTTCAGCAGTTGGTATGGTAACTGTGTCACTACGTAAATCAATCATAGTAAGATTTTATTAAATATATTTAATTTTAAGTCTTAGATAAAACAGACAGGATATACAAACTGGGTAGAATATACAAATTGGAATAATCCCTATCCTAAATTTTTTCAGGACAGGGATTATTTTAAGGAAGGATCTGAATTATGAAAGTTGCATCATAGCGCGTTTTGCATAAACCTTAGACATGGCCCTACGATATTCTTCACTGACAAAATGATCGTTCAAAACAGTTTTACCTTCAGCAGCTTTATCTGCTGCAGAGGCAATGGTTGAATCATTTAAAGGTTGTCCTTTGAGAGTACTCTCGACTCCCGAATCCCGAAAAGCCCACTCACCGACTCCACTGAAACCGACCCTTATATCTGAACAGGTTCCATTGTTCGAGCTCAAAGAAACTCCGCACCCTACATAAGGATATCTTGATGCAGGTTGGGGAAACTTCACATAACAGGAGTTGGCATTCATTGAGTTTATCGCAATTCTGATTTCAGTTAGTAGCTCACCTTCACCAAGTGCTGTTTCCCAAAGTCCTATGAAGTAGTCATCCACCTCTATCGTTCTTTCTCCGGAAGGACCTTTTGCAACAAATGTTGCATTTAAGGCCAAAGTAGCCCCTGGATAATCTGCCTGTGGGTCAGAATGAGCTAATGCCCCCCCGATAGTACCTTTGGTCCTAACGTGTGGATCTCCAATCACTGAAGCCGCATCACTTAAGGCTGGACAATTACTCTGAATAATTTCGGATTCTGCACATTGTTTATGGGTACATAAAGAACCAATGCTGATGTGGCTCCCATTTTTAGATATTTTTTTCAACTGATCCAATCCTGAGATGTCAATCAGTTTTTGAGGAGTACTAAGTCTCAATTTCATGGCAGGGATCAAACTGTGCCCGCCTGCAAGGAGACTAGAGTCATCATTTTCTGCTTTCAGAGAAATGGCTTCTTCAATACTTGAAGCCCTAACATAATCAAATTCTGCTGCGTACATTTAACCTCCTTTTTTTTGAATTACGTTCCAAATTTTTTGTGACGTGAGTGGCATGTTAAGATTGGTTACCCCGAACGGTGCCAAGGCATCTATCACTGCATTGACCACTGCCGGTGTAGAGGCGATAGTTCCTGTTTCTCCTACCCCTTTGACTCCCAATGGATTAGTGGGACTCGGAGTGACAGTTCGATCCAGTTCAAGATTAGGCAGACAATCGGTTCGAGGGATGGCATAATCTATCAAAGACCCTGACATCAGCTCACCGGACTCATTGTACTCTCCTGATTCCCAGAGTGCTTGTGCAACCCCCTGAGCAATGCCCCCATGAATTTGTCCGTCAACGACCATGGGATTCACTACGTTGCCCACATCATCAACTGCCAAATATTTTTTAACCTTTACTGAACCTGTTTCTTCTTCGATCTCTACAACACAGATATGAGTACCAAAAGGCCAAGTTGTGTTAGGTGGATCGAAATATGCGGTTTCATCCAAGAAGGGTTCATCTCCCTCTGGAAGGCTGTAACCCAAAGCTGCTGCTCCAGCAATTTCCTGGATAGTTTTCGCTTGATCCGGAGACCCTTTGACACTGACTTTGCCATCTTCATAAACAACATCATCTGCAGAAGCCTCCAACATATGAGCTCCAATTCTGAGAGCTTTCTGTTTGACTTTTTGGACTGCGTTGAAGACAGCAGTTCCACCTACAGCAGCACTTCTGCTTCCATAAGTCCCATAACCAAAAGGGGTTCCTAAAGTGTCGTTGTATTGAACATCGACATCATCAAATGGCAAACCTAATTCATCTGCCGCTATTTGTGCCATGGTTGTTTCAGTACCTTGACCATGAGGTGATGAGCCAGTAGTAACCACAACTTTTCCTGTCAGATGAACACGGATGTTAGCACTTTCCCAAAGTCCAGCACCCCAACCTTCACCACCAACACCTACCCATGCAGATGGAGCAACACCACATGCTTCGATGTATGTCGAAAATCCAACACCTAGGTACTTACCTTCACTACGAGACTTTTTCTGTTCTTCCCTGAATTGAGTATAATTGAACATCTCAAGGGCTTTATTCAGAGGTTTTTCATAATCTCCACTGTCATATTCAAGACCTTTTGTGATTCCATCTGCCGGTGTGTAGGGGAATTGATCTTTTTGAATGAAGTTCTTCTTCCGAACATCTACTACATCCATTCCAAGTTTATTTGCTACCAGATCCAGTGCCCTTTCTACGACATAAGTGGCTTCTGGTCTTCCAGCACCCCTGTAAGCATCGACCATTCCTGTATTAGTGTAGACACCTTTAACACCACAATAAATGTTTGGGAACTTATATGTCCCAGAAAGTAGTCTTCCATAGAGTGTGGTTGGAATTCCGGGAGCAATTGTTGAAAGAGTTCCACCCAGATTAGCAACTGTATTTACCTTCAAGGAAGTGATCGTACCATCGTTACTTGCACCCACTTGAATTTGTGTTGAATGATCTCTTCCATGAGTTGTTGCCTGGAAGTTCTCGGAACGCGTTTCCATCCATTTGATCGGACGCCCAATCTTTTTCGCTAATGCTATAACAAGGCAATATTCTGGATAGAGAAATATTTTGCATCCAAAACCTCCTCCTACATGTGGAGCTATAACTCTCATTTTTGTTTCAGGTATTCCAAAAACAAAGGCAGTAGCTAATAATCTATGAACATGTGGTGCTTGCGATGTTAACCATACTGTGAATTCTTCTGTTGCAGATTTGTATTCTGCTATTGCACCTCTCGGTTCCATTGAATTTGGGATGAGTCTCTGATTGACCAGTTGCTCTTTAACAACCACATCCGAATTACTGAGGGCCTTATCTGTTCCATCCTCATTGCCACATTCCCATTCCATGCAGATGTTATTTGGAGCATTTTCATGGAGTTGAGGGGCTCCAGGTTTTATCGCATCTTCTGCAGAGACAACGACAGGTAGTTCTTCATATTCTACATTAATTTTTGAGCATGCATCCTCGGCTAAATTTCTATCTTCGGCCACGACAACAGCAATTCCCTGTCCGGTAAAAGTCACCTTGTCAATTTCCAATACTCTAGGAGTATTGGCATTATTGGTTATCCCTCCTGCCTGCCAAGCACAAGGCATAGGATTTACATCTTCAAAATCCTTACCCGTCCATACACCTAGAACTCCTGGCATTTTAGTCGCTTCTGAAGTATCAATGTTTTTTATCTTAGCATGTGCATAATCACTTCTTTTCACTACTGCATATAGCATCCCTGGTATTTTGATATCATCAAGGTACTTTGCTTCTCCAGTAACCATTCTTGGGTCTTCTTTTCTTAAAACACTTTCACCAATATATTTTCCCATCAGGCACCTCCTTTCATTGAAACTGCTGCTGCTTTAACTGATTTTACGATGTTATGATACCCTGTACACCTACAAAAATTACCCTCAAGCCCATGCCTTATTTCTTCTTCAGTGGGATTTGGGTTATTTTTCAACATATCCACCGAAGCCATGATCATTCCAGGCGTACAATAGCCGCACTGCAACCCATGATTTTCACAAAAGGCTTTCTGTACTGGATGGAGTTCTCCATCATTTGCCAAACCCTCAATGGTAGTGATCGTAGCACCATCTGCCTGAACTGCAAGCATGGTACAGGATTTTACAGCCTCCCCATTAACGTGGATAGTACATGCTCCACATTGACTGGTATCACAACCTATATTAGTTCCTGTTAAATCAAGGGTTTCTCGTAAATACTGTACGAGCAGTGTTCTAGGCTCTATATCATTTTCGTAATCGACACCGTTTACTTTCATAGAAATTTTCATTGAATTATTCCTCTAAAGAAAGTTGAAAAATTAGCCTTTATGGCAGTTAAAAATCACTTCTCGATCTTGCTGTCATATTCAAAAAATACGATATATTTGATTGTATTAGTTTAATACCTACTAGGAAAAAAAATCTTTGTCAAACTTTTTTTCTATCTTGATGAAGCGGTAAAAAATGCTTTACCACATAATATGTATGAAGGAACTTGTAAATGAATAGACTATTAAATTATTTTTTCTGGATTACTGATCTCAAAGCATACATTTTTTGACTTTTTTTAAAGCCAACACAACGTGTTCTTTCAGATTATTTAATCCGATGTCGAAGTTCATGCTTTTGGATCTTGCCTGTCGCGGTTTTTGGCAAGGGACCGAAAATAATCTTTTTGGGTTTTTTGAAGCGTGCCATTCGCTGAGTACAGAATTCGATCAGTTGTTGCTCGTCAGTTTTTTTCCCAGTTTTTAAATCAACGAAGGCACAGGGAACCTCACCCCAGGTTTCATCGTCCATGGCAACTACCGCAGCTTCGTTTATATCAGGGTGTTGATATAAAACATTTTCTATTTCAACTGAAGAGATATTTTCTCCACCTGATATGATAATATCTTTTGCGCGATCCTTAATCTGGATATAACCGTCTTCATGCACAACAGCTAAATCTCCGCTGTGAAACCAACCCCCGGAAAATGCTTCTGCGGTGGCATTTTTGTTTTTCAAATAACCTTTCATCGTAGTATTCCCACGCATGACAATTTCACCAATTGTCTCTCCGTCTTTAGTTACAGGTATTTGAGTTTTAGGATCTATCACGCTCACTTCTTCCATCATAGGGAAACGAACTCCTTGGCGTGAGAGAAGTTCGGCTCTTTGGTCTTCACTTTTTGTCTGCCATTCTGCTTGAGACGCCGAAAGTAGGATGTGGCCGTAGGTTTCAGTTAAACCGTAAACATGCAAAACATCAAAGCCGAATTCAGCCATACTTTCCAGCACTTTTGCTGGAGGGGGAGCACCCGCAGTCATGACTTTTATTGAACGATCAAAAGTTTTTTGATCCTCATTAGGAGCGTTTGACAGCATATTCAGTACAACAGGAGCACCCCCGAAATGTGTGATATTGTGTTGCTCCAGTAAGTCAAAAAGAAGCTTTGGACTGAATGCACGCATACAAACCACAGTAGCAGCAAGTAGGGTCATTGTCCAAGCGTGCCCCCAGCCATTACAGTGAAACATTGGGACTGAATAGAGGTAACGCGGGTGATTTGGCAATTGCCAGCCAGCGACTGTCCCCATACTCATTAGATATGATCCACGATGGTGGTAAACTACACCCTTGGGTTTTCCGGTAGTGCCGGAAGTATAATTTAGCGAAAGCGCTTGCCATTCATCTTCTAATGGAGGACAACTGAATTCTGGGTTTCCAGAATTCAGCATTTCTTCATAATTTTTTACTTCAAGTTCAACTTCAGGTTTTTGTAACGCAGTTTCGTCGTCAATTAAAATCAGTATAGGTTTATACTTTGTTTTATTGAGAGCGCTTTTTGTCAGTGGCAAGAGTTCACGGTCAACCATCATTGCCTTAACCTCACCAAAATCGATTATATAAGCCAACGTCTCTGCGTCAAGTCTGGTGTTGATAGTATTTAGTACAGCACCGGTCATCGGCACAAAAAAGTGAGCTTCAAACATTTCCGGAGTATTGAAAGCTAAAACAGCAACGGTATCTCCTTTGTTGATTCCAAGTTCGATTAAACTTGATGCCATTCGCAAACAGCGCTCATGACATTGCCCCCACGTATAACTCCTTTCTCCATATATTATTGCTTCTCTTTCAGTATAAATATCTGCTGTCCTCTTCAGAAAAGAGAGCGGTGTCAGGGCTGTGAAATTAGCAGTATTTTTGGAAAGTGCCTCGTATTCTTCTTTCATAAAATAATCTCGCTGTTATTGTTCAGAGCTTTTAACTTTTTAGTTCGTTTTTCTATGACTCTATTTACTGTTATAACTATACAATCCAAGGGATTCAAAATTAAATGGTAATTCCGTGATTGTTGCTGGAACTTTACCATTGGTAGAAATCACGTAATAGTTCTGCTTTTTAGAAATATAGTTGACGTCACATTTTGCGAAGGCAAGATGCCTACGGTATTTCGGTGACCATGTATTGGTAGTTATCAATCCGATTTCCCTGTCGCCGCTATATAAACGTAAGTCTTTCATCTTAACTTGCTGGTCAATCACAATTCCCATAAGTCTGGTTTTTACCGGCCTTTTACGAAGAGCTGGAATGCTCAGACTTTTGATATCTGCTTCCAGACTGACATATTGATCAAGCCCGCATTCAAAAGGTGAAGTATTGTAATCCATATCTCCGCCAAATGACAGAAGTCCGCTTTCAATCCTTTCAATCAAGTTGGGACAACCGGCTCTTACACCCATTTTCTCCCCTTTAGAGAAAAGTTCATCCCAAAGTTTTGCGCCAAGTTCAGGGGCATTAACATAAATCTCAAATCCACCTTGCTTACTCCAGCCAGAACGTGCGATCAATAATTCTTTGCCAGCATAGTGCATTTTCTTGCTGTAGAAAAAACGGATTTTTTTGATTTCATCACTAAAAATTCTAACCAGTAAATCCTCTGCTTTTGGCCCTTGTATAGCTAGTGGCCAAATATCTGGCTCTGTAACTTTAACATCGAGTTCAAAACCTGTCGCCAATCCTTTAGCCCAGAGTATAACGTCTGTGTCTGCAATTGAAATCCACCAATATTCGTCACTGTGCTTAATGATAATGGGATCATTTATCATACCCCCGCTTTCGTCACACAGCGGCGCATAGAAACACTGACCATATTTTGCCTGTGACATATCTCGCGGTGTCATTAACTGAACAAGTTTCTGTGAGTCAGGCCCTGTGATTTCAACTTGGCGCTGACAAGAGACATCCCAAACTTGAACCGCCTCACATAGGTGCCAATAATCTTCTTCGAGACTGCGGAAAATGGCAGGCAAAAGCATGTGATTATAAACTGTATAGGCCTTTACTCCGCAGGCCTCTACACGGCTGCTGAAAGGGGTTAAGCGTGTTCTTGTGGAAATTAAAAGTTCAGGATTCATTCTTTGTAGATGTTGTAATTGTTAAGTTTATTTTTTCAATTGTGCTCATGTGAATACTTTTGCAATCATGAACAAGACATTTTAAAATTACTACGGGGATTTTTTTATCAAGACTATGAAATTATCTTGGGGGATTGTTTTGTTAATTTTTTTAGATATTAGAATATCAAATGTCATCTTACAAAACCAACTTAGTTTTTTGTGAGTAGTGACTGAGCAAGATCTTTTTCAGTAATGAATCCTGAAGTATTTCCGTCCTTATCGATGACTTCTACAACTACTCTTTTTTCAAGTACCTGAGGCAAAAATTCCTCAATGAAATTGTTTTCATGCACTTTGAGTGTTTTTCCAGAATTTTTGTTTTTTGTTGTGTATGTCTCTGGGCTTTGCATAATTGTCTTGGCACGAAGTACTTTAGCACGATTCACATCCTTAACAAATGCTGCAACATAATCGTCAGCAGGATTCATGATGATCTCTTCAGGTTTACCAACCTGAACCAACTTACCTCCATGGAGAATACCAATGTGATCACCTAGTTTTAGTGATTCATCTAGGTCGTGAGTGATGAAGACAATGGTTTTATGCAATTTTGATTGCAAATCCAGCAATTGTGTTTGCATGTCACTCCGGATTAGCGGATCAAGAGCACTGAAAGCCTCGTCCATCAGCAAAATCCCTGGGTCGGTTGCTAAAGCACGTGCCAACCCAACCCTTTGTTGCATGCCTCCTGATAACTGACTAGGATATTGATGTTCAAATCCGTTCAGTCCGACTGCCTTTATCTGGTCTTCCGCAATGCTATTTCTATCTTCAAGCGGCTTACCTTGAACTTCCAAGCCGTAAGCTACGTTTTCCATAACCGTTTTGTGGGGAAACAGCCCAAAACGCTGGAAGACCATGCTCATTTCATTACGCCGTAATTCAAGAAGCTCATCTTCGCTGAATTGGAGTACATTTACGCCATCAACCAGAACCTCACCCTTGGTAGGATCAATCAATCGGTTAATATGTCTAATCAGCGTTGATTTCCCTGAACCGGATAGACCCATGCAGACAAAAGTCTCACCTTCTTCAATACTGAGAGAAACATTATCAAGTCCTACAGTATGATCTTTTTCTTCAAGAATTTCTTCTTTTGTAGCACCTTCTTGCAACAAAGGGAGAACACTCTGAGGGTCCTCTCCAAAAATTTTGTAAACGTTCTTAAGTTCTATTTTGGGCATTATCTCTTCTTAACTTTTTTAGGCCTGGTCTTATCCTGAATTTTATCTCCATAGGCTTGAGTGATACGATCGAATATTATTGCCAGCAGGACAATTGCAATTCCTGCTTCTGTTGCCATACCTACGTTAAGTTGTTGTAATCCAAGCAGAACTTCATCTCCAATGCCCCTAGTACCAATCATTGAAGCAATTACAACCATTGCCAGAGCCATCATTACTGACTGGTTTACTCCCTGCATGATATTGGGCAAGGCAAGTGGTATTTGTACTCCCCAAAGTTTCTGTTTTGAGTTCGCTCCAAAAGCATCTGCCGCCTCAACAACCTCTGTGTCCACCAACCTGATACCAAGATCTGTTAATCTTATTAAAGGCGGTGCGGCATATACAAAAATCGCAATTATAGCAGGTACTGCCCCCAGTCCAAATAACAAAATCCCTGGAATTAAATAACAGAAACTAGGAATGGTCTGCATCAGGTCCAGTATTGGCAATAGTGATTTTCTTAACTTTGGCTTTCTCGCCATTGCAATCCCAATTGGTATTCCAATAACAACGCAGAGAAAAATTCCGATGAGGACAATACAGGTTGTCATAATGCTCTTGTCCCAATATCTGGGACTGAGGAAACCTATGAAAAACGTACAAAATCCGACCAGGATGGTCGTACTCATTTTTTTCCCACTTATAAAATAGGTAAATATAATTACGAGCGCCACAACTAAAGGCCAAGGTAGACCTACTACAGCATCCTTCATAGTAGTATAAAGACCTAGTAGAAAGTTGTTAATACCCTCAAAGAACAAACCATACTTAACTATCAGCCAGTCAAACCCGCTGTTGAGTGGTTGCATCAATGGGAAATCAAGCCATTTAGGCCAGTTTATCAACCAGGAAAAATCGTTTACAAGATCCGAAAGATTATCCGGTTTATATCGGGGTTTGGCATATCGATAGCTAATAACTATCAGACCACAGAAAGCAAAGAAACAAATAGGAACGGTGTATTTCCAGTTAGTTTTCATTTAATCCTGATTTAAAAAAAAGACTAAGAGCCCCCTAGGGGGGGCCCTTAGTCAAGAAAGAAAGATTAAGTAATTAATCAACAGGCTACAATGCCGCTTTTACTTTACTTCTAACGTTGGAGGTGACCCAGCTTTCCCAAATATTGGAATTAGACAGAAAATTTTTGGCAGTTTCTTCCATATCACCACCGGATTCATCCATGTAGAAAGCTAGTGAACTGTTTACCAGAGCCGTTGGAACTGTGTATGCTTTGACAAAATCTAAAATTGCTTTGTTGGCTGGATTATTGGCAAATTTAGTTGAAGCTGCTTTGGTAAGAGCCATATCTACATACGCACATGCGCAAGTTGGTTTGTATACTTCCGGACCGTTTTTCTTTATATCTTCAACAACGGTCGTCATACTGTCCCAACATCCCTGGTCGTAGGCTGGCTCTTTAAGCTTAACAAGATCTACTTTGCCCATGAGACCGGTTGGTTCCCAGTAATATGAAAAGACGGGCTTCCCTTTTTTGAATCCACCTGCAATCGCCGCGTCTAAAGCTCCACCTGAACCCGGATCAAAATTTGTGTAATATTTGTCTAAACCATAAACTTTATGCTTGACTAAATTAATTGTGTAGCATGTCCAGCCGGAAATACAACTTGTCATTCGGCCTTTACCAGGAGCTTCCGGATCTGCGAAAAGAGCAGCAATTTTTGGACTCTTCATGTCATTGACGTGTTTCAGACCGTATTTTTCTGAAGTGGTCTTGTCTACGTAGAATCCCTGTCCGGATTCAGGTGTATTGATCCCGAGTTCAACAATATTACCCTTAGCTAGATTATCTTCTATCATTTGCACAATATTATCCCTCCAGACTTCCGTTACAATGTCGATCTGCTGATCAAACAAAGCAGCCATAATTGGAGTAGTACTTCCCTTTGTTACCTGTACTTTACAACCAAATCCTTTTTCAAGTATGAACGTTGATATTGCCGTGTGGACGTTAGCACTGTCCCAGTCAAAGTCACCAAGATGAACTTTGCAGGCAGCGGTTGCAGATGTACTAAAAACCAGAATGGTCCCAAGTAAGCTCAATGACAAGAGCACTTTTTTTGTTGTTTTCATGACTTCCCTTTCATTCAAAATTTATGGAAAACTTAGCAATGTTTCTAATCCATTATTAAAACTAGAAACAATAAGACACCAAAAAAAGGAGTAGAAATTTATTCAATTCTACTCTTGTGCCAATTGCCTGAAGACGCAACCGACTGACATTGTGTCAGACTATAACAAGGAAGGTTATTAAAGCAAGACTTTATTTTGTACATTATGAATTCGATCAATAAATTTAATTAATGAAATAATCAGATTATGTTTCAGAATCATATGCTAGAAGTCTTTTAAAAAATTCTATACAAGAAATATCATGATGTTAAGAAAGAGCTGATGGTCAAAACTAAATCAGAAAAGAACGAATGATGACTGCGACGGATAAAAAGATCAACAAACCCAGCGTAAATTTTCGGAAGGATTCCGGGGAGGTTTTAACGAAGCTACGGTGACCTAAGTAAATTCCAGCAAACAGCGGAATCAAAAAAATAACTGTACGTCCGAGGAGTTCAGTTGAAATTAACTGTTGGCTACCGGGGAGCATCACCGCGTAAATATCACTGATGAAAAGATAGGCAACCATCGTGGAACGTGTTAATGTGGAGCTAGCGGAAATCGAAAGAAAAAACAAAACTACTGGCAATCCTCCTATTCCTGCTGCTCCGTTGATCACTCCTGAAAAAAAACCGACAGTGAGAATCGAATACCGGTTTGCTGAACTTCTAAACCGAATATTTTTCCAGAGTAATAAACTGGCAGTCAGTACAATTCCGGATATAACCAGCCGCATTATTTCCTGCGGAACTTCTTCAAGAAAGATAATCCCAAAAGGAGTTCCCATTACTACGCCAAAAAATAGCCAGCGAAGGATTTTCCAATCTATAGAACGCCAAACTAAAGGCAACATGTGTATACTCGCTGCGATTTCCAGCATATATGCGGTGGGTACTATTTCTGAGGGGGGTAAGATCAGTGCTAAACTGGTGACTGTCAAAGCGGAAAAACCAAAACCACTGTAGCCGCGGATGTAAGCCGCGACTCCGATGGCGAAAAACGCATAAAGTAACATTATCGGACTGAGGCCAATCCATTGCTGCAACTCTATTTGCATAATTATATAATTTCGTGGGAGTGATCCATAGATTCAGTTTCCCGTACTTCTTTGAGCAGCCAGTTTTTGAACAAACGCACTGGTGGTTTTCGCAATGCCTTTTTAGGATATACTAGATAGTAAAAACCTCCACCCGTGATTGAATGATCAAAGGGTCGGATCAGCCGCCCTGTATCCAAATATTCTTGCACAATCCCTACTGCGCAGAGCGCAATTCCGTGCCCCGCCAAAGTTGAGTGAATGAGTACATTGGCATCGCGGATGACCGCTCGGCGTTTATATTTTTGCTCTGGTATACCAACTTCTTCCAACCATTCCTGCCATATGTCGTAATCCGGATCATCCAGTAGAGGATAGTGAACCAAGTCCTCAGGTGTTTTTAGAGGGGGTGCCCCCTTTAACAAATCAGGACTGCAAACCGGTGTAAATTCCACTACCATCAATTTTTCACACTCCAAACCCTGCCAGTCTCCTATACCCCAGACAACTGCCATATCAGTTCCATCTGAACTAAAATCAGGATCATTGTTAGAAATTTTGAGATGCAGATTGACTTCCGGATATTTTTGGTAAAACGCTCCTAAAAGGTGTACAAGCCAGTTAGCAGAAAAAGAAGAACCAACTCCTACCACTATTGTGTCTTCCGAATCATAATTACGTATGTTTTCCAAACTGTCTGCTATTCCCTGTAATCCACTCACAACCGAAGGTAATAATTTTTGACCCTCCTCTGAAAGAAATACTTTGCGTTTTTCTCGGTAGAAAAGTTTCACACCCAAATATTCTTCCAAAGCTTTAATCTGATGACTTACTGCAGCTTGTGTAACAAATAGTTCTTTAGCTGCGTTTGTAAAACTAAGGTGTCGTGCAACGGACTCGAAAGTATGAAGGAAATTAAGTGAAGGAAGTCCACTAAGATTATTCATAAATAAATCTAATCTATATCATTAAAAAAGATCAATTGTAATAAACATATAATACATATAAATTAAATACTTAAAGGTGGCAAGAGAAAAAATAATATTTTTAGAAATCGATTAGTTTTATTATTATATTTATAAATACAGGTAATTTATAGTGCCATTGAAGTTTCAACTGAAGAGGAACAATATTATATGAATGCTGTAGTGAATGAAGATAATACACAAGGAGAATCTAAAGAAGAAAGACAGATGAGTAAGGCAGCAAGTCTTGCTATGGAATTGTCAAAAGAAAAGAAACGGATGCAAGAGGAATTTGACGAATTGCAGGCGCAATTTGAGGAAGTTTCTCCTAGCACCCCTTCAGGTGGCCCAGATAGTTATCTTAAATGGATAGGTGTATTTTCCGCAGTTCTTGGTATATTTCTCCAAAATGCAGGTTTGTCTATATTCGGACAACTGTTTTATATTGTCGGTGCAATTTCATGGACTGCTGTTGGTTTTTATTGGAATGATAAAGCAGTTATGTTAGGGAGTGTTATTCCTGCAACTGCAACTGCTATGAATTTAATGCAAAATACATTTATTAAATTTTAATATTTCCTATATAGATATTGAGAGATGGAAGTTCTTCAATTGACTCAACAAGTTTATCGGAAGTATAAAACAATTAATTTAAATAGTTTCATAGAAAATAATCATGATAGTTCGTGCGTACACATCCATCCTTCTGGCCTGCTTTTTATGGTCTCTAAATCCCGTTGCCAATAAAGTTGCACTTGAGGATATCGCTGTTCCACAGTTGGTATTTATGCGCGCCGTTTTTGCCGCAATAATCCTATTGAGTGTGGCTTTATATGCAGGGCATCGCTTCAGTCCAAAGCAGATTGGCTGGCGTCCGTTTGTCCTAGGCATACTTGATCCAGGATTGACTTCTCTGCTTTTTGTTACTTCCCTTACTGTGCTGAGTGCTTCCAACACCGTCTTAATAATGGCCTTAATGCCTTTCTCCCAATCAATACTTGGACATATGGTGTTCAAGGAAGATTTCCAGAGTTCAGTTTGGATAGGTGGGTTAATTGCTATTTTTGGACTTGCAATATTTTGCATTGGAGAAGATTTTAATGGGGCAGAGAGTGTCTGGGGGAATGCACTTTTGCTTTCAGTATTTTGTTTGATGGCGGTAAGCCAATTGATGACACGTAAGATTATGACCACGGAAATTCCAACGATTCTTGTTACTTCAAGTCAGATGGTTTCCGCATCGGTTGTATTACTTGTTAATTTGCTGATTTTTGGTGATCTAAATCTTCCGATACAGGCATCATCAGGAACAATGATGACAATAATATTTCTGATTTTCTCGATGGCAATTCCATTTTTTCTATATAACCAGTCTATGCGTCACATTCCAGTCGGCATGGCAAGTTTATTACTGATATTGATTATTCCATTTGGATTTTTGTTTGCAGCAATTTTCTTGGATGAAAATATCACACTGCTCAAGTCAGGTGGCGCGGTGCTCGTTATGATAGGTGTTGCCTTACCAAATTTTCTGCAATCACGCGAGAAAACTCCTAGTGTTCACTAGAATTGATAGAGTTTTTTAATATTTTTTAACTAGTATGATAGTATTAAATCAATTTAATAAATGAGTGAGCCTAGAAAAAAAACAGCTTTGATTGGCGGAGGTGTAATCGGAGGAGGTTGGGCCGCACGTTTCTTGTTGAACGGTATTGACGTGAACGTCTTTGACCCATCTGATAGTGCAGAACGTACTCTAAATGAGATGCTGTCCAACGCCAGGCGTGCTTATTCAAAAATGACGATGGCTCCACTTGTACAGCCGGGCAATCTTTTATTTTTTGATTCTCTTGAAAACGCAGTTCAAGATGTAGATTTTATTCAGGAAAGTGCGCCAGAACGTCTAGAGCTAAAGCGTTCAATAATAAACCAAATTGACCAATATGCTTCAGAAACTGTACTAATATGTTCCTCTACTTCCGGTTTAAAACCTACATTATTGCAAGCCGAAATGAAGCATCCGGAACGCTTCATGGTCGGTCATCCTTTTAACCCAGTTTATCTTTTACCCCTTGTTGAAATTTGTGGAGGTGAAAAAACTTCCGAAGATGCTAAGCTAACCGCTGCTGAGTTTTATCGTGAAGTTGGCATGAAACCTTTGATTCTGCGCAAAGAAATAGACGCGTTCATTGCCGACCGTTTGCTGGAGGCTGTCTGGCGCGAGGGGCTCTGGCTGATTCGGGATGATGTCGCAAGCACGGAAGAATTGGATGACGCGATTCGTTTTGGTTTTGGTCTGCGTTGGGCGCAAATGGGATTGTTTGAAACTTATCGCGTGGCCGGTGGTGAATCCGGAGTACGTCACTTCATTTCACAATTTGGTCCGACTTTAGGTTTGCCGTGGACCAAACTCATGAATGTTCCGGAATTGGATGAGGAATTGATTGAGAAAATTGTATTGCAGTCCGATACACAGTCTGGAATGTATTCCATCCGCGAATTAGAGCGCATCCGTGATGATAACCTGGTGGCCATCATGCAAGGTCTCAAACTCCATGATTGGGGGGCCGGTGCACTTCTTAAGGAATATGAAGAACGTCTCTACCAAAAAGCACATTCTGGAATTGTTTCAAGCGATCAAGATTTTTCAAAACCTTTATCTTTATTTGATGCTGAAGTGCTTCCAGAGTGGCTAGATTATAATGGTCATATGACTGAAAGCCGTTACCTCCAGGTATTCGGAGATGCTACTGATGCACTCCTAAACTATATAGGAATGGACGAAGCATACCGATCTGGCGGATTTTCTGTTTATACTGTTGAAACTCATATTCGGCATTTACTTGAAATCGCTGGGGGTGAACCTCTCACTGTAGAAACACAACTGCTAGGTTTAGATGAGAAACGCCTCCGAATTGTTCATAAACTACTGCATACATCTTCTGGAGATGAACTTGCCACTGGAGAACACATGTTGCTACATGTGGACACAGAAGCACGATGCGCATCCCCTTTTGGGAAAAAACTCTACGTAAAGCTTGAAAAAATTTGGCTAGGACATCAAAATCTTACTGTTCCTGATTATTCTGGGAATGGAATCCAGAATTTGAAGTCAATTTCCTAGGCAATAATAATCTTAGTCACCAAATAGTCACAGAGTTAACTTATGAAAAATAAGTCATAACTTTGTTATTTTGCTTCTCAATGGTGAAAACTAATTTTGCAAACAAAAAAGGAATCAATGAATTACAATGTTATTATAACTTGTGCAGTTACGGGTTCAGGAGACGCGGTGGGTAAACATCCAAGACTTCCTAAAACTCCTGAAGAAATAGCTAATGCAGCAATCGAAGCAGCACAAGCCGGGGCTGCGGTTGCACACATTCACGTGCGTGATCCGAAAACTGGAGAGGCAGGACGTAAAATAGAATGGTACGCGGAAGTTGTTGAACGTATACGTTCCAGTGCAACGGATGTTGTAATTAACCTTACTGCAGGAATGGGCGGAGATTATGTCCCACATCCTGAAAATCCGGGAATTGGGGGGCCTGGTACTGACATGGCAACTCCGATAGAACGCCTAACTCATGTTGAAGAACTTCTGCCAGAAATCTGCACTCTTGATGTAGGAACACAAAACTACGCAAATAGTGCTTATGTCAGTACTCCCGAAATGCTACGCGAAATGGCGAAAAGAATTCAAGCATGTGGAGTCAAACCGGAAATTGAAGTTTTTGAACTAGGCCATGTCTGGTTTGCCAAACAATTGCTCAGTGAAGGTTTGTTGGATCCACCTCCACTATTTCAGCTTTGTATGGGTATCCCATGGACTGCTGAAGCTAATACGGAAAATATGCTCGCTATGCGGAATATGCTTCCCGGAAACGCAATCTGGGCGGGATTTGGAATTTCGCGAATGCAGATGCCAATGGTTGCACAAGCAATGATCTTAGGCGGAAATGTTCGAGTTGGTCTGGAGGACAATCTCTATCTAGAAAAAGGAGTGCTTGCGAGCAACGGACAACTCGTAGAAAGAGCAGTTGAAATCGTTAGTCGACTTGGAGGACGAGTACTAAGTCCTGCTGAAGCACGACAAGAACTTGATTTGAAAAAACGGTGAACCAACATCATCTTACTAAGAGAAATTATGATGTCAGAAAAGTCTCTCGGAGACACTAAGGCTAATTTAAACTATGAAAATGAACGAAGGGATTTAGCCTGTGCCTTTCGCTGGACTGTTCGGATGGGAATGCATGAAGCAATTGCCAACCATTTTTCCCTGAAGGTGGGTGCTGGCGGAACGAGTTTTCTTATCAATCCAAAAAAGCATTTCAGCCGTATCAAGGCCAGTGACTTGTTATTGCTTGACACCAATTCACCCCCTAACCTGAAAGACAAGGATGCTCCAGACATGACTGCCTGGGGACTCCACAGTTCAATTCATAGTAACTGCCCACATGCCCGATGTTTAATCCACGTACATCCCATTTACTCAACTGTGCTGGCCTCTCTGGCTGACAGTACTTTACAGCCAATAGATCAAAACACTGCTCTATTTTTTCAGCGCTATGTGATAGACGAAGGCTATGGTGGGATGGCTTTTGAGAAGGAAGGTGAACGCTGTGCCTCATTACTTAAAGATCCTGAAAAAAAAGTGATTATTATGGGCAATCATGGTGTTCTGATAATCGGTGATAATGTAGCCGATACATTCAATCGTCTCTACTATTTTGAACGAGCAGCCGAAACATATATCAAAGCGCTCTGGACAGGTAAAAAGTTGCGAGTACTTTCAGATGCGATTGCAGAAAAAACTGCAGGTCAATGGGATCATTATACTGATTTCAGTCAAAGATATTTTGAGGAACTCAAAGCGATTCTTGACGAAGAAGAACCATCTTACCGTTTGTAAAATTTTAACATGAATCGAATTACTTTAAAATGTATCCCGGCCCAAGTCATAATCAAAAAAATGAACTCGGTTAAATTTGTATTCAGCTAATATTGATTCTTTTATTTACTATAAAAAACGGTAAATATCAAAAAATAATAATTTAGGAGAAGATGATGGAGACAGTCAGTTTTTCAAAAATGGAGTACGGTACAGCTGAAGAATATGCATTCCTCGAAACACTTTACACGAAATGCAGTCATGATCTGCCGGATCGAGTTATGGGTTTTCTCAAGCAAATGCAAGGGGATCGACTTGGTTATCAAATAGATCGCTATGATCATTCTCTACAATCAGCGACACGGGCAGAGAGAGATGGTGCAGATGAAGAAACCATTGTTTGCGCTTTGCTCCATGATATCGGTGATGTTTTATCACCGGACAATCATAGCCAGGTAGTTGCAGCTATTCTTCAACCTTTCATTAGCGAACGGAATTATTGGGTACTGAAACATCATGGTTTATTTCAAGGTTACTACTATTTTCATCACATCAATAAAGACCGTAACATACGAGAAAAATTCAAGGATCACCAGTTTTATCAAGCTTGTGTTGATTTCTGTTTCCAATGGGATCAATGTTCTTTTGACCCGAATTACGACAACCTACCATTAGAGCATTTTGAACCAATGGTTAGGCGTGTTATGAGTGAGCCATGGACCCGCTTCGATTAATTTTGGGAAACAGAATCAGTGGAAAGGAAGAAAATGGGGCAACAGCTTAGTCACTCCGATCAGGAACAATATCAAAGAGATGGTTTTTTCTTTCCTCTCCGCATATTTTCATCTAAAAAAGCTGAAAATCACAGAAAACGGTTAGAAAAAATGGAAGTGCAGCATGGATCAATGCACTACAAAGTAAAACCTTACTTACTAATGAAATCCGCTGCAGAGATAGCAAAAAATCCAGTCTTGCTAGATGCAGTAGAATGTATTTTAGGTCCGGACATTATGCTTTGGGACTCTGCTTATGTAATCAAAGAACCAGACAACACCAAGTATGTTTCCTGGCATCAGGATTTGACATATTGGGGGTTGGACAGTGATGAATTAGTGACGGCATGGGTTGCACTTTCACCTGTGACTACTCAAAATGGTTGTATGAAAATGTTATCCGGATCACATAACAAAGGTAAAAAAAATCATCGAAGTACGTATAACAAAGATAATATACTACATCGTGGACAGGAATTAATTCCTGAAATTGAAGATGAACAAACCTTAAGTGTAGAACTTGAGGCCGGTGAGGTATCATTACATCATGGCTGGGTGGCTCATGCCTCCCAGCCGAATTTTTCAAAGGAGCGGCGAATTGGACTAACTCTGCAATATCTTGCCCCATCTGTTAGACAGAAGTACACAGATAGTGAGTCTGCTGTTTTAGTACGGGGGCAAGACCGTTATGGGAATTTCCGTTCGGAACCATTCTGTAAAGAAGATTTTGCGCCCGAGATGATCAGTTTGCAGGCGGAAATGGAACGTCTTAAACACGAGGTTTATGACACCAAAAGTTCAGATAAAAATTGATCCAAAAACACATTATCCTTAAAAGATCTAGAATATATTATGTGGTTTACAAATGTTGTCATACATTTTAAGAAATTAAACTCATTTAATAGATATCTAACCTTATTTACTGGGTTTTACTGAGCTCTTGATACTATATTTTGATGAAAAAAAACGAATATTTCCCACTACTTTTTTCACCAATCGAAATTCGTGGACGCTCACTGCGTAACCGTATTGTTTTTGGTGCACACACGACCAACATGTCAGAGCAGGGGCTACCCGGAGAAAGGCATCTTGCTTATTATCGTGAAAGGGCAAAGGGCGGTGCGGCAATGATAGTCATTGAACCAATGCCTGTTCATCCTGCAGCGGTTTTGACACGTGGAAATTTTAAAAACAACACAGATGAAGTAATTCCACACTTTAGGAAAATCACAGATGCAGTCCATGATGAAGATGCCTTGATTCTTCAGCAACTTTATCACATAGGACAACATGGAGATTCGGACAATTCATTTCACGCCAACTGGTCACCTTCCGGGATGCCTAGTTACCACGACTCGGATGGCAGTCACACAATGCTCGAAACAGAAATTGAAGAAACCATTGAAGGTTTTGTGCAGACAGCCATAAGATGCAAAGAGGCAGGTTTTGATGGTGTTGAAGTTTGGGCAGCTTATCACTGCATTGTTGATCAGTTTTGGACACCATGGTCAAATCGTCGTACTGACCGCTGGGGAGGTTCGCTTGAAAATAGGACTCGATTTTCAAGGGAAATTATCACGCGTATCCGTAAAAAATGTGGTGAGCATTTTATTGTTGGAATTGCAGTCAATGATGAACCTGATATTGAAGTAGCACTCCAGCGTGAATCGATTGCAGAAATTGTTGCCTGCCATGACAAAGATCATCTACTTGATTATGTAACCTGTGGTACCGGAAGTTATTTCGACTTCCACAAACTGATGCCTACATTTATCTATCCTGAACGTTTAGGAGCAGATTTAGCAAAGATTTTGAAATGTTCAGTCTCAAATGCTTTAGTTATCGCTGAAAGTCATATCAGGACTCCGGAAAATGCAGAAGCTGTTCTTTCTGCAAAACAGGCGGATCTGGTTTCCATTGTACGCGGACAAATCGCAGATCCGCATTTGTCCAACAAAGCCATTGAGGGACGTTCAGATGATATCCGCCCCTGCCTGTCCTGTAATCAGATGTGCTGGGGAAGGCGCTACCGAGATTATTGGATTTCATGTCTCGTCAATCCGTCAGCTGGCCGTGAATTTGAATGGGGTGGAGACCGTTATGTAAAAACTGAAACCTCAAAAAATATACTTGTAGTAGGTGGTGGTCCAGCCGGTCTGGAAGCCGCAAGGGTGTCCGCAGAACGTGGGCACAAAGTTACTCTTGCTGAGGCAGGGGATCGTCTAGGTGGACAATTCAGATTGGCTGGAATGCAACCTAGACGTGGTCAAATTATTGATCTCCTTGACTGGTACGCCAGACAGTTGTCTAGACTTGGAGTAGAGATACGTCTAAATACTTTTCTTGAGGCGGAAGAAATTAAAGCATTCGAAGCAGACAAAACTGTTCTGGCAACAGGATCATTTCCAACTGAAACTGTTTTTCAAAAAGCAATCCCACATGTTGAAAAACTACCAGGAATTGAACTTGGGAATGTCTTTTCCGCCGAAGATGTAATGGCCCGTAGGGCTCGGCTAGGTAAGCGAGTTATAATGCTCGATGAGGGTGGAAACTGGAAAGGATGTGGGACTACCTGGAAACTCGCTGAGGAGGGGCATCAAGTGATTCTTGTCACCCCCGATCCTCTTGTGGGCAAAGAGCTACAGCGAACTTCCGCGGACTTCCCTCTCCGGCAGAATCTGGCAAAACTCGGCGTGCGTTTTATTTTGGAATCCGCAATAACAGAGTGGAACAGCAAAGGGGCGGAAACTATTTGTTTTTTGGATGGAAAAACTCAGTTCATTGAGGCAGATACACTTGTTTTTGCTACACCAAACATTGCTGAAGACTCGCTCATGCAGGAAATTCAGGATTCCGGATTGGACGTAATCAACATAGGAGATAGTGCAGGTCCAAGACAAGCACCTTTCGTGATCTATGAAGGACGCCGTGCCGGCTTGAATTTTTAACAAAAAAGACTTAATCCCCTTCATTACAATCAACGTTTTCTCTTAATTCTTTGACAGAAGAATTTCTCCTATTTTGTTCAAAATAATAATTAATTTTTGCTAAAATACCAATTCATTTAAAATGACTCAAGAATTTCTTGACACCAACCAATACAGTGAAATATCAATCATGCATTATGAACAAATTTTTGGTCATAATTACATCAGTCCCGGAGGTAAAGAGGTAGCTGATGAATTCATCAGTACACTTAATCTTCGACCGGCAATGATGGTACTGGACATTGGCTGCGGGTTAGGGGGGCCGGCTTTCAGAATGGCTCAAAAACACTATGTAAATGTTGACGGAATTGATATATCAGCTAACATGATACGTATAGCAATCGCTCGATTAAAGGAAGAAGGATTAGAAAGTCTTGTCAATCTGAAACTAGGAAACTGTCTGGAATTGAAAGACGAATCCATTTATGAGCTAGTTCACAGCCGCGATGTATTTTTACATGTTAAAAACAAAGATCTTTTGTTTGAAGTTATCCTCAAGGTTTTAGTATCAGGGGGACGGTTGTGTTTCTCCGATTATTGTCTCGGTCAAACTAAGCCAAGTGAAGAATTTGATACTTATTTGCATGATCGTAATTATTCATTATTGACAGTGACAGACTACACTAAAATTTTGAAGGAAGCAGGCTTCAAGAATGTACATGCTGAAGAAAGGACTGAGCATTTTGTCGAAATACTCAAACGTGAATTACTAAATCTTGAAAATTCATCACTGAAAGAACATGAAAAATATATCCTACAGAAAAGCTGGATGGATAAGATAAAGCGAGCTGATAATGGTGAACAAAGTTGGGCTTGGTTTTATGGAGAAAAATTATGATGGCAACAGAGAAAAATAAACAACTTGAGGCACTTACTTTTTGGCAACTTCCAATACAATATAAACCATTAGAAGGAGGAATGACCAACAGTAATTTCCGTGTTGAGCATGGGGATAAAATTTACTTTGTTCGTCTTGGAGAAGATATCCCGGAACATGGCGTTTACCGCTTCAACGAACTGGCTGCAAGCCGTGCTGCTTTTTCCTGTGGAATTTCACCAGAAGTCGTTCATCAAGAATCCGGAGCAATGGTCCTGCGTTTTATTGAGGGAAAGACACTTAAATCGGAAAATTTGCGCGATCATTCCACAATGGAAAAAGTTGTTACCCTGCTCAAAAAGTGTCATTTCGAAATGCCGCAGTATCTCCCTGGTACAACATTAATATTTTGGGTTTTCCAAGTTATAAGAGGTTATGCCAATACTTTGCGTAAAGGGCAAAGCAGAATGATTCCTGAACTTTCACGTTTTATTGAAATTAACAAGAAACTGGAAAAAACGGTTGGAGCAGTTGACATACGTTTTGGGCACAACGATCTGCTATTCGGTAATTTTATAGATGATGGGCTAAGATTGTGGTTGATAGATTGGGACTATGCCGGTTTTAATAGTCCTCTGTTTGATCTGGCAAACCTTGCTTCCAATAATGAATATGCTGAAATATTAGAAAAACAGTTGTTAGAAATGTATTATGAAAAAGCGGTATCTCCTGATTTGTGGAAGCGTTATTTTGCCATGAAATGCGCATCTTTGCTGCGTGAGGCAATGTGGAGTATGGTTTCAGAAATTCACTCTACAATCGATTTCGATTATGTTCAGTACACCAGTGAAAATTTGGATCGTTTTGAAAATACTTATGCAAACTTTAATAAATTATGACTGACAAATTACCAGACCGGGCACAAATCATTGTCATCGGTGGAGGTATCATCGGCTGCAGTGTTGCTTATCATTTGGCCAGAGAAGGTGCTAAAGATGTACTTTTGCTAGAGCGAGGACAGTTAACTTGCGGGAGTACATTTCATGCTGCGGGATTAGTAGGACAATTGCGCAATTCCGCCAACATCACACGAGTTCTGAAAAACAGCGTTGAACTTTACCGCAGTATTGAAGAAGAAACCGGCCAAGCCACTGGATGGAAAATGAATGGTGGATTGAGACTGGCCTGTACACAAGAACGTTGGATTGAGTTAAAGCGCCAGGCGACAACTGCACACAGTTTTGGTTTGGAAATGGAGTTACTAAATAGAAAGGAAGCACAAGAATTATGGCCCTTAATGGAAGTTGAAGACGTGATAGGCGCGGCTTTTTTACCTACAGACGGGCAGGCCAATCCTTCAGACATCACTCAGGCACTCGCTAAAGGAGCGAGAATGCATGGTGTGAAAATTCTGGAAGATACAACTGTGACTGGAATCCGTCTTGATGAATCTAAAAAATCTGGCGCATCTAATGTCGCAGCAGTACAAACTGAAACTGGAGAAATACTTTGTGAAACAGTAGTTAATTGTACCGGACAGTGGGCCAATGAACTT
>SHAT01000031.1 GCA_004213175.1 Pseudomonadota bacterium
AACCCAGTTTATGCTTGCAAGCAACTGAAGATCTTGGTCACTTCTTAATTCTCCCAAGAGATCAATCCGGTCGCAGGCAGCGGTTACGATTGTCATACCGCGCTCCCAGCCTTCTGTGTGTCTATAGGCCACCTGACCTGCAATCAAATCAAGATCCTCAAGTAATTTACCAAGACGTAGCCCGTTAAAAAAATTTATGTATCGTTCCCTTAGTTCCAAATCGGAGCTGAAAGGTAAAATCTTTTCAATAGCAGAATCAGTCACCTTTGCGGTGATCAGCTTTTTATTAATTGATTTGTAGGCTTTGGTTTTGGAAGGGATAAATTGTACTTCACATGGAATCTCAGACATATATTTCAGCTTTCCCTTAGGTTTCGTGAATAATAAATTTTTTTAATTTTTTATTATTTTTGTGTTCAAATCCTTTGCACAACGGAAGCCGATTTGAAAAGAGCGAGTCCATTCCACAAATGAAAAACGATTTGCGGAACGAAGTCCAGCAGGAGTTCCAGAATCATTTAATCCCCCCCATGCTCCACCCCTCACCACACGCAATGGATACTTCTCATCTGAAGGAGCTATTGGACCTTTAGGGTTATCCGGTTGCCGTACTGAGGAAAAATAATCCTTGGTGTAATAATTTTGCACCCATTCCATCACATTTCCGTGAAGATCAAAAACACCCCATTGATTCGCCTTCTTCATACTTACATTTTTTGCACCCGGGAGTCCAAGATCAACTGTGTTTGTTTCCAACCAGGCATAATTCTCAAGCAGATTAACATCATCACCAAAACCATACTCAGTTTCTCTTCCAGCACGTGCCGCATATTCCCATTCAGCTTCAGTAGGTAAACGTTTGTTTTGTGATTTGCAATATGCATCAGCGTTGTTCCAATCCACATAAACAACAGGTTGTTGCGGATCCGTAGTATCAAAACCACCGTGGCCACGCTCACAAGTCAAACATTTACTGTAATTCTCATTTGTAACTTCATGCTGATCAAGGTAAAAACTTTGTATGAAGACCAGATGATCAGGTAACTCATCCTCATCACCAACATCACTTCCCATCAAAAATTCGCCTGCAGGTATTTTTACCATTGCCTCAGGATTTTTTAGAATATTTTCATCAACAGTCTCAGGTATCACTAAAGCTGGAGATTCTAATTTGCTTTCGGCTCCAACTTCCTGTTCCAATAAACGATCATAAGAAGTAGCAGGGAAATCTTGTGCAAAAAAGCGCTCTGTTTGTGGAAAATGAACTTGCGAATTTCTTTGCTCATACTTCTCTGGCAGCATTTCCTCCGAAATACTTTTTACTTCTCCATTTACCTCATTTTTTTCACTCCCAACAAAAGTCTGCCACAGCAAATTACCACTCTTAAAATCGTAAAGTTTGAGATCGAGAGACAGTTCCCCTGCAATGTTTCCGTGTGTTCCAGTTAACATCCAGTCTGCATTAGAAAGTTTTACGATATCTTCAGTTAGGGGTTCATGCATAATATCAGGGAATCTGCTTTTCCATTCCTGACGCAGGTATAATATTTCAAAATTCGGAACAACCTGATTAGGAAGTTTCTCATAAAGTAAATTCGTTAGTTTCTCTTCAATTGCATCCCCCCTGGCGTCACGTTCCTGCGTTTCGTAATTAAAGATATCCACTACTGCAATAACTTCTTTGGATTCATTTTTAAGTAATCTCGAGCTAAATTTATCAACGACAATTTCCAACTTTAAGCTAAAATTAACATCGCTTTCACTGGGAAACTGCTCCGCAAAAAGGATTTGGTAAATAAATAAAAAGAAGCTGAAAGATAATAATAGAATATGCGTTTTTTTATTTGAAGAGACGAGGTTTGCAAGCACATTATTACTCATAATGAATTTCTTTTTTTCAGGCAGGAACAACTGAGTTTATATGTTATTCTAGACGTTGTTAGTCGTTTCATAATTCATATGCAATTTGTGCCAAATGCATACATTTTTCCCTGCCGAAAAAACCTGCAATCAGTTTTAAATCCGGACCTTGTGCTTCAAGTGTCATTGCATAACGCAATGGCATCCACAGTTCTTTACCTTTGATATTAGTAGCAGTTTGAACATTTGTGACAACACTACCCAGATTCTCTTCATTCAAACTCTTCACTGTTTCTAATTGCTTTATAAATTCAGCAAGCACTTTTTTTGAGTTTTCTTCTTTTAAAAGAGCCAGAACCTCAGGATCTGTAGCTTGCGGATTTTCATCAAAAAATAATGACAAGAGATTAGGAGTTTCAGCCAGATTTAATAAGCGTGGTTGCAAAATGTTTATAGCTTTTTTAAGCAGATCATCATCCTGTCCACCATAAGCTGTTTTTGCTACAAAAGGAGCCACACGTCGGAACAAATCATGTTGTTCCAGTTTTTGAATATATTGCTGATTCATCCAGTTTAGTTTCTCACGATCAAAAACCGCCCCTGATTTTTTAACCCGCTCAAAGCTAAATTCTTCTATTAGTTCCGTTAGAGTTAACAATTCCCTGTCATCTGCTGGTGACCAACCAAGCAAACTTATAAAATTAACCAGAGCTTCAGCAAGGATACCCTGATCCCGAAAATCCTCTACCGCCACATCACCCTGACGTTTACTGAGTTTGCTATGGTCAGGGTTTAGAATTAATGGCAAATGTGCAAATTCTGGAGGATCCCAGCCAAAATAGCGATAAAGCAATAAATGTTTCGGAAATGAAGACAACCACTCTTCACCGCGCACTACATGAGTTATTTGCATTAGATGATCGTCAACAACAACTGCGAGATGATAAGTCGGGAAACCGTCACTTTTAAGAATAACCTGATCTTCCGTTTGGCTGGTTTCTATGGTGACACTGTGGCGGATCAAATCATTTAGCACAATAGTTTCTGGATTTTCTGGGATTTTCATTCGCACAACGTGATTTTCTCCGGAAGCAACCCGTTGAACTGATTCTGCCTTTTTCAGCTTTCTACACAATCTGTCATAACACGGTGTTTCGCCTTTTGCACGTTGCTCATCTCTTAATTTATCAAGTCGTTCTGATGAACAAAAACACGGATATGCATGATCTTCATCAAGTAATTTTTGGACATGCTGACCGTATATTTCCAAACGCTCAGATTGCCGGTATGGTCCATATCCTCCGCCAATTCCCGGCCCTTCGTCTATCTCAATTCCAGCCCAATCCAGTGTGCGAATCAAATCTCTTTCAGCACCTACAACCAACCGTTTTTGATCAGTATCTTCTAAACGGAAGATGAATTTACCTGACTGTTGACGTGAATATAGCCAACAGAAAAGAGCTGTCCTCAAACCACCAACATGTAAAAAACCGGTAGGACTAGGAGCAAAACGAAGACGAACCATAAATTATTGAATTGCAGGAATTATTAAAGATGATATTTATATAATTGATTCGACAAATAATTCAAAGGACAAATCCAAGTATCAACAAAAACTAATATTATATAATGATAACAATAACTATTATAGGTCCAGAAAATTAATAAGTTGAGTAAATAAAATAAAGAAGAATTAATAACAAAGCTTTTTTTATCTATCAACCATCATAGAATGGGTTATATTTCAGATGAAAAATAAAAAATAATGTAATCCAAAATACAAATTCATATATAGTTCTTGGTTCAGTTAAGTTAACTTCAGGAGGTAAAACAATTATTCTTGTGAGAAAAGCTAAAAATAAAGCCATTATCCCAGAAATTCATTAGCAAATTTTTAGTATGCGTTAGTTCTCTTAAAAAAAATCCCGCAATCAGAATAAAGTTTGAGATATTAAGATAAATACTTGAAGAATTTTTTTACAATCCCTAATTTCCCCTTATACGGTGCATATCTAATTTTTATGTCTATCCAATTCCCCTTCTCAACAATTGATTTTTGATGGGAAAAAAGGTCAAAACTTGCTTTACCATGATATGCTCCTATGCCACTATGACCAACTCCTCCAAAAGGAAGATTAGGATTCCCCGCATGTATGATAGTGTCATTTATAGCTCCTCCACCAAAAATAAAGTTACGAATTATTCTTTCTGAAAATTTTTTGTCAGTGCTAAAAACATATAATGCTAAAGGTTTTTCATATCTAGATATTAATTTTTCAATTTGATTTTCATCATCGTAAGATATGATAAGAAGAATTGGTCCAAAAATTTCTTCACTCATTATTGGGCTATCAATTCTAGGTTCATCAATTATTGTAGGAGAAAAGTAGCAAGTTTCTGAGTCATATTCTCCTCCAATGAGAATTTTAGTATCCTGAATTAATTTAGATAATCTGGATAAATTGATTTTATTTACAATTCTTGGATAATCTTCCGATTCTTTAGGGTTTTTTCCATAAGCTTTTTTAATTTCTTCAATTAAGTGATGTACTAATTTATCTTTTGTGTTTTTCTTTACAATCAACAAGTCAGGCGCAACACAAGTTTGACCAGCATTTAAAAATTTACCCCATACTATTCTCCTTGAAGCAAGTTTTAAATCTATAGTATCATCTACAATACATGGACTCTTTCCTCCAAGCTCTAGAGTTGTAGGAGTAAGATGTTTGGCCGCAGCTAAGGCTATAATTTTACCAATTTTAACACTTCCAGTAAAGAATATGTAATCCCATCTGATTTCTAACAATTTTGTTGCAGTGTCTGCGCCGCCTTCAACAACCAATGCGTGAGATCTATCGAATATTTCTTCAATAAATTTTTTAATTAAGTTAGAAGTGTTTGGAGCTAGTTCACTGGGTTTTAAGACCACAGTATTTCCCGCAGCAATAGCGGATATTAGTGGTAAAAGAGCTAACTGAAATGGGTAATTCCATGGAGAAATTATCAGCACTTTCCCATATGGCTGACTAAGAACATAATCTGAAGAAGGAAAGTTCAGTAAAGATGACTTTACTCTCTTTTTTTTAGCCCATTTGTCTATTTTATTCAGGACTATATCTATTTCAGTAATTAAAATTCCTATTTCTGTTACAAAAGTTTCAAAATTTGATTTCCTAAGATCATCATTTAATGCTTTGTATATTTTTTTTTCATTAATTAAAATATGTTTTTTTAGATTTTTTAATAGCCTTTTTCTTTTACTTATAGGTAATGTATCCCCGCTTTTGAAATATGTTTCTTGATTTTCTATAAATTTTAATAAACTCATAGTTATAGTTTAAATATTAACTAGTTTTTTCTCTTCCGCATTAGCATAATTCAAGTCCCAATCGATTAACTTTTTTTCCATTATTTTTTGAAATAATGATGGTACAAGTAATCCTAGATATAGCATTGATAGATAACCATACGGTGTCATTGGTGCTTTCTCAGGACACGGGTTAAGCTCCCAAAATTTCAAGTTAGCCTTTCTATGATGATCAGAGTGTCTTGTTACATTACACAGATATATGCTACTCATTTTATGGTTAGTGTTCCATGAATGTCTAATGTGTACAGGCTTCCCTTTTTCACGTACTAAACCATAATGTTCTATATAATTTATGGTTTCTAAAAATGATTTTGCTAAAAATGCACATATCATAAATATTAACAATGCAGTGACACCTCCAATAAAATATACAATAATGCTAATCATCAAACTTCTAAAGTAACCAACAATCATTCTATTTTGATAATTATATGTTTTAATTTCTTTTTTATTTAAACGGTTTTTTTCAAGTTTCCAACCATCAATATGCTCTTTATATATTGCTTTTATAATGAATAGATATATGTTCTCTCCTCTTTTAGCTGAAGCAGGATCTTCTGGGAGACATACGTTTTTATGATGTCCATAAACGTGTTCGATGGAAAAAGTGCAGTCCCAAGAAAATGCAAGTAGCCAATTTCCTATAAACAAATCTATTTTGTTACCTATTCTATGAGTTAATTCATGACCTGTAACGACACCTAGTATCCCAATAAATAAAGAGGTTTGAATTATTAATGAGAGTTTGTCAATTATATTAAAAGAATTTCTTAGATGATGAAAATCAGTATACTGATAGGAATTAAATATATTTATATACCACTGAGATACATTATTATTTAATAAAGTCGTAATTAATACTAGTAGTACAAATAAGATAGGTAAATTTATATACATTGACATATTTAATATATATGGATAAGAATATTTTTGTATTATTTTATCCCTAGGTAGTATGTGATCTCCAATAATAATAAATAGAGAAAATCCAATTAAAAATGCTGTTGGATAGTATTCGCCTTTTAAAATTATTAATATAAAGAGAATTACCGTAAATGAAGGGATATAATATTTAAGATATTTCATATGTCTCTATTCATGTTTATGAAAATTATCTTTTTTCAAAACGACGCATACGTATATTCAACAGCAACCCTATTCCAAACATCATAGAAATCATTGAAGAACCTCCATAACTAAAAAAAGGAAGTGGGACCCCTACTACCGGCATCAACCCAGTTGCCATACCTATGTTGATCAAAACATGAGTAATTATAATCGCAACTATTCCTGTAATTAGAATTGCACTTACACGATTTTTTGAATTCAAAACTTCTGCTAGGGACCATAAGGCTAAGATTAAAAATAAAACCAGTACCAGAATAGCTCCTACAAAACCCCATTCTTCAGAAAATACTGAAAAAATAAAATCAGTATGATGCGCGGGCAAAAAATTTAGTTGGCCTTGTGTCCCTTCGCCGAAACCTTTGCCAAAAACTCTTCCACTACCTATTGCTATTTTAGATTGAATAATGTGGTAACCTGAACCCAAAGGATCTCGCTCAGGATTTAAGAATGTCAAAATACGACCTTTTTGATATGTTTTTAGTACAAATATCCAGATAACAGGTAGTGACGCTAGAGAAATAATCCCCATTATAATAATTGTCTTTAAACTAATGCCCATCAAGAAAATAATTGGTAAGAAAACGATAATCAGCAACAACGCTGTCCCTAGATCAGGCTGTTTGATAATTAAAACCACAGGAATTGCCATTAAAGCAAATGGCCATATCATCCACAACCAATTGCCTTTGGGTTTTTCAAAATCCCTGAAATGATGCGCAAGAGCTAATACTAGAGTAAACTTGCTGAACTCTGAGGGTTGAAAAAAGAAAGGGCCGACGTGAAGCCATCTCTGAACTGGTGAGCCTGGACCACCAGTCCCATATAACAGTACTAATATCAGCAAAATAATTACCAGCATATGCATTATAAATCCAAAACGTGCCCAAAGCCGATAGTTAATAAATTGAGTTAGAATTGCGACACCAACTCCAGCGATAATACGATAAATCTGCTGAATTAGATAATCTTCCCTACCGGGACTTCCGACTGTTACAGACGAAAGAGCAATCAGGCCCAAACTGGAAATCAAGAGAACCAGAAGACACAGTGTCCAATCTATGTTAGCGAAAAATCGTTGATCAAGCATTTGGGAATCAAATTGTTAGATTTTAATTGATTTGTGAAAATGAAAAAATTGCACTTTTATTTTTCATTTATGTAGATATATAAAATTATTATTTCATTCAGCTTTATGTTACAAGAACATTTTTACACGGAAAAGAAAGATTATTTTGTTATTTGTCATATTTAGACATCTTTTGTGTAAATAATCATAGCCAATACTGAAAAGAAGCAAGGTAAATACTTTATCATTCTCTGCTGGAATTAAATGGACTAACCTCTTTATTGACCTTTTATTTAAGTCAATTATCATCTTTTCTTTCTTTAATCAGCAGTTTTCATTTTTTACCACTCAGGGGAATTATGCCTTAATAATTTATTTTATATAATAATTATATTATTTGAACCCACATTGAAACTAGTTAATGTTTTTAATAATATTTGTTTTTTCCTTTATATTGGAGCAAATGGAAAAATTATCTGTTTGCGATAAATTTTTACTATTTCCTACCTGACTCCCTTGCTAAATTGGATTTTTCTGTTTTATTTTTTTTAAGTATTCAGATACGGTTCATGATACCACAAATTCAATTATGGTGTCTAAAATAATAGAAATAATTCGTCTAAATATATTAAATCTCTCTAATTTTTCAATAGTCAGACTCTCTCCAAGTGAATTCCCAAACATATTGAAATTATTTCCAAGTTCTGTTATACATTGGGTTATTCTAAAGCCAACCAAAAAACTATGAAACACCTACTCATTTTTTTCATTCCAACTTTTCATCTTTGTTTATTTGTTACTTCCTGTGAAAAAAAAGATAAAATGCTTTACGGTTGGAGAACTTCTTCTGGTTGGGAATGGAAAACGACTGGGGATAAAAACGATAATCCACTGTATAACGGGCAAGTGAAGAGAGAGTATATAATATTGGGTGATTATATAAGAGAAGGTCAAGGTGATTTGACTTACCCTGATGGAAGAAGATTTGTTGGAAAATGGAAGGATGATAAAAAGAATGGTCAAGGGACTTTAACTTACCCTGATGGAGACAAGTTTGTTGGAGAATATAAGGATGATCATAGGCATGGTCAAGGTACATTCACTTCATATAATGGTGAAAAATATGTGGGTACATATAAGGATAATAGAAGAAATGGTCATGGGACATACACCTCACCCGATGGAGTTAGGTACGTTGGGGAATGGAATGGTGGACAACCTTGGAATGGGAAAGTATATCTCAAAAAAGGAAATATCATAAGAATAATAGTGAATGGTGAAGAAGAATTATAAAACATTATGTCCCTACTAAAACTAAATGATAAAATATGGAACATTTTCTCATTCTCTTAATTTCATACATCCTTTTATCTTCTCCTGTGACTGGAGGTGATCAAAAATGGGAAACTCTTTATAAATGGGGGGATTCATTTTCTGGTTATGTATGGAAAGGATCTGGTCGAAAAGAAAATCTACCAACTTATAAAGGAGATGTTAAGAATGGGGTTCCAAATGGACTTGGATTTTTGATTTACCCTGATTCAAGAAAATATATTGGAGGATGGAAGTATGGATTATATCACGGCCAAGGAACAGAAACTTCATCTAAGGGAGTAAAGTATACTGGTAAATGGGAATATGGATACAGAAGTGGTCAAGGGACACTCACATTCCCTAGTGGTATCAAAGATGTAGGAGAATGGAATTTAGGGAAAATCTGGAATGGGACATCATATGACAAAAACGGAAATATTCAATACAAGTTTGTGAATGGTAAAATGAGAGTCCCATAACACCCTTCTAAAAAAAACACCTAACTAAAAGTTCGCCAAGCCATGAAATCTTAACAACGACCTTGTCTTCATAGGACAAAGTCGTTTTTCATTCCTATCAAATTCAAATCCTTAAACCTGAAGATAGGGGCCTAGATTATATTTACAAAATAAACATTGTTCTTGAACGAAATTAATTATTCTAAGATGACTGAGAATAATCAGGACAAACTTTTTCCGTAATAGGTGTTGTTGGAGCTTGTTTGAGGTACTATTTTTTCGTAGTACAGTTCTATTTAGTTCACCTAATAGAGAAATAAAAAAGATTAGATCCTTATTTAAACTGTAAGTTCTTCATTTTTGGAAACCACCTTAATTTCATTTAGGAAGTTTCTTTTAGTTTTTTACCAAATTTTTCCTCACCAAAAATTCATACATTCTAGTATTCTAAAATAGCGGAGTATTATTTGTTTAGTTTTTGCATTTGTAATAACTAGATTGAATAGTTTGAATTTAATGTTATTCTTTAGTTGTATTAAAAGTTTTCCTTGGAGCTAAAAATGAAAAATATATACATTATCATAATATCTCTTTTTGGTCTCACACTCATTTCCTGTGCAAAAATTAATAGTGCAATGGATGACGTGAACAAAAAATATGATGAATTTTCAAAAGAGTCTGATGAACCTGAAAAGACTAGTGCTAGCACTGAAAAAGCAAGTATTGAAAAAGTATCATCATTCGGCTTCCTTTTTGTTTCTGTTGGTGAAAAAGGAACTATCCTTACCTCCCCTAAAGGAAACAAATGGACGAAAAGGACTTCCGGATCTAAAAGTAAACTCAGAGCAGTTGCATATGGAAAAGACAAATTAGTTGTGGTTGGTTTTTCTGGTACAATTCTCACTTCCTCTGATGGAATCAAATGGACAAAAAGTAAATCTGGAACTAAGAATAATCTCGGTAGCGTAACATATGGAAAAAATATCTTCGTTGTTGTAGGTAATTCTGGAACAATTCTCACTTCCTCTGATGGAATCAAATGGAATAAAAGAAAATCTGGAACAAAACAATCTCTTTATGGAGTAGCATACGGTAACAATACGTTCGTGACAGTTGGTAAAAAAGGAACTATCTACTCTTCCTCAGATGGGAAAAAATGGACTAGGAGAAAATCTCGAACTTCAGTAGAATTCAATGAAGTTATCTACTCAAATAATACTTTTTTGGCAATTGGTTTTAAAGGAGTTATACGTACATCATTAAATGGAAAAAAATGGACAAAAAGTAAAACTGGAACATCAAAAGGATTATCAGGGGGCACTTACGGGAACAACACCTTCATGGCCATAGGTTATAAAGGAGCTGTCCTCTCCTCTTCAGATGCGAAAACTTGGATTAAAAGGAAATCCGGCACGAAAAAAAATCTCAGAGGAATTGCCTATGGTAATGGTCAATTTGTCATCGTGGGAAACGTTGGGACCATCTTAACCTCACCTGATCCAGTTACTTGGACTAAAAGAAATTCCGGCACATCAAGACATCTAAGGAGAGTTTTCACCATTGATTAAAGATCACCAACCCAAGGAATTAAATTGCTGATAAAGCACCTAACATTCAATATCAGTAAAGCTTAAGGGTCATTCACACACTCAGGTAGTGTGACTGACCTCTCCTCACTGAGTCTTCAAAGTTAGTCTCACTTAAAATTAATATCCCAGATTCTTGTTAAATGCCCCAACTTTGAATCCCAAGCAACTTTTCTCCCAAATTGCTTAATTTTGCTTTGGAGTAACGCGTTTGTTCCCATTTTCTAGGGTCACCAGGAAATGCGAAACCTTCTGGAGGAATACGCTCCCTCCAGGATTGGATCCTCCAATCAAGGATAACTTCGTTTTGTTCCTCAGCCGGAACCATGGAAATGTACTGAGCAAGTCGTACAGTTTCAGATTTATTCGAGCGTACGCCATGTGGTAACAGACAATTCCAGATGAGTAGTTCGCCGGCTTTCATTTCTACAAATTCTGTTTCATAACCATTCAAATCTGGAACGAAAGGATCCCGTTCCGTAGGTTGCCTCAAGATCCAATTTTCAAGATCTCTATAAAGTGAGGGCACACACTGGAAACCTCCGGTTTCAAGTGTAGTATCTGATAATGCCAGTACCCCCTGCACGTTGACCGGCAACGGTGTTAGAGAAGTATCTGCATCCCAGTGAATAAAACCACTGAAATCTCGTCCATGTCGATTAGGTGGATTTAGGTTAGCGCGGTCAATCGTGACCCAAAGGTCTTCCTGATCCCAAATATCAACAAATGCGTCATAAATACGCGGATTCTGGCGGTTGTTCCATAGCAACTGATTGTTGTAACATTCAACCATCCCCGAATTATTGAGTTCCTCCATGCTATTTTGTCTCAACTGCGGGCGATACCAACTCGAAGAATCATAGGGATCCATTTCCTGGAATTCCCATAACAGAGCTGCAGTTGCAGTGACATCTTCTATACATACCGCATTCCTAATAATCACAAAACCGTTGTGCTGCCAGAACTCGAAATCTTCAGCGCTCAAAACTCTGAACGGAATAGTTTTAACTATATTTTTTATAGTTGCAGAAGTAAAATTTGAGACACTGTTGTTTCCAGGTGCATTCTCTCCAAATCCATAACGGTTTTTCATATTATCCTCTAGGGTATTTGACAGAAATATTTTCAAATATTTATCTTATTCGAAAAGCACAGACAATTTATTTTTTGGCTTAACTTCGTATAAGAAAAAGAATATTTTGAGTAATAGTTTAACTCCATTATTTTTTAGTTGAATTTAAGAAATAAAAAACCTGACTCTTTTCATCTAATACGTTAAGGTGAATATAAATATAAGATGTTAGGATTTTTTCAAAATAATTCTGAAAGATTAAATCTGCTTTTGTATGTGAGATTGACTGCAGGCAATTTATCTTTTCAGGAAAATTTTACTTGATTATATTTTACTTATTCAATAAATTACGCCTTCACTTATTGTTTTACCTGAGTAAGCACTAAATTTGGTTCATCTATAAACCATTTCAAGACTTGCATTAATTTTTCTTGCCACTCTTAAAATGTCTTATTATGATGTTTTTGCAGATCGTTCAAATATAAAAGATGGGAAATAGTTTTTAATAGAGAAAAAGTAGTTTTAAAGTAAAGAGTAAAAAATGACACAAAGATTTTTCTTATTATTTTACCTCTTCAAATTATATCACTCTGTGTGGATTTTTTTTGTTATTAAGTGAATTTTTTGAAGCTTTAATAATTTTATTTATATTTTAATAAATGAGTTATGTTGTACATGTAACAGCAGTTGTTGAGGGAGATCTTGAACAAATTGAGATCTTGATCAATAATTACCGTTATAAATGTCTCGAGAACCAAAGTGGAATGGAACAATTTTTTGTTTGTAGAAATCTTGAACAAAATAATGTTTTCCTCTATACACAGGTTTTCAAAAACAAACAGGCCCATAAAATTCATCTTGAAGGAAGTGATCCTAAATGGTTTTTTGAGCAAATGGAAGAAAATAATTACAATTTTCAGGGACAATGGGTTGCGGGAATTGAAATAGAATCTTCTGAAGGGAAAGTACTGAATTAATTCAGGAAGGGAGTCAGAAAAAAGGGGGGAATAACCTCATTTCATTGGAAGAATAAAACGCTCCCTTCCACTAATAGAAATAATGTTGCTAATATTTTGATATTTTGTATCTGCGCAGCATTGTTTTTCACTGATTTTAAGAATATGGTCATTGATTAAACTTTTCAAAGACAGACATAAATTACTAAATTTTGTTAATGTTATTTCAAGTTATTTTTACTCGTACTTATTAATATTCCAGTTGTTTATACTTTTAAATATACTGAGATGATGCGATGATTTAAAATTCAAAGACACATTGAACACTCACTTTTAAGATTTCATACAAATTCTTAAGAGCACGCCATAGCCAAAAATTAAAACAGACCTTTTCCCTAAATCACAGCCTGAATGATTCCAAAGGAACCTATATATTAATAGAAGGGACACGATTTGCAATTTTTTCATGAAGAATATGATGATACCGCACAGAAAACATATAAAATATCCCATTTTTCCATAGTTTTTTTACCAGCCAGTATGCCCAGTTCAAAAAGTGTTTTAGAATTATTAAGACGGAAAAACTCAATGCTTTTCTGAATGTTCTTTTTCATCTAAAGAATCCATAGATTATTAGGAAATCATTCTTAAATAACAAAAACAATCCCGCCTCTCTATTCTTGCAAATTACAGTAAATGGTGTTATACATTGGTTTGCTAATTTACCAAGAACAATGTTCTTTTTTTGTGCTAACAAATTTTTACGGTTTTTCAACTTATGAATTTTTTAACTCTAATGCGTAGCCTAATTGTATTCCTTATTTGCCTTTTGCTACCTTTAATCCCACTGACAGCAGCAGAATTTCAGAAAGGTTTTGAAGCCCATCTCAGAGGAGATTATGCTACCGCGATCCGTGAATGGGGACCTCTCGCTGCACAGGGAGACTCGCGAGCACAATTTAACATAGGGAACATGTTTGACTTCGGAAAAGGTGTAACAGAAGATAATGCGCAGGCAGTATACTGGTACAAAAAATCAGCTGAAAAAGGAAATGCTAGTGCACAATATGCTCTCGGATGGATGTATGAAAACGGAGAAGGTTTAAACAAAGATTCTAGTCAAGCTTATATCTGGTATCTAAAGGCCGCAAAAAAAAACCATGCTGCAGCACAGACGAATCTCGGATGGATGTACGAAAATGGGAAAGGCGTTGAAAAGGACTATACTTTAGCTGTTGACTGGTATAAAAAAGCTGCGGAACAAGGGCAGGCGGAAGGACAATTAAATCTTGGCATCATGTACAAAAGTGGAAAAGGTGTTGATAAGGACCTCTTACAGGCTATTTCCTGGTTTGAAAAATCAGCAGTTCAAGGAAATACAAACGCACAGCTTAATCTTGGGGTAATCTATAAAAACAAAAACGGTCTAAGAGTTGACTATACAAAATCGGTTTACTGGTTGAAGAAAGCAGTAGCTAAAGATCACTCATCAGCAATGACTAACCTAGGATGGTTGTATGAAAATGGAAAAGGGGTCGCACAGGATTATATCAAAGCTGCAGCGTTGTATAAAAAAGCAGCTGAAAAAGGACAGCCAGAGGGACAGCTAAATCTGGGCATTATGTACAATAAAGGCAGAGGTGTCAGTCAAGATAATCAGAAAGCTTTTCTCTGGTTTAAAAAAGCTGCAGAACAGGGATTGGCTGAAGCGCAGTTAAACATTGGTATCATGTACAAATTCGGCAGAGGAGTTGATGAAAATTATACAAAGGCTATTTTCTGGTTTAATAAACCTGCAGAACAGGGGTTTGCAGAAGCTCAGACAAATCTAGGTTGGATGTATGAATACGGGAAAGGGGTAGAACAGAATTATTTAGAAGCAATTTCCTGGTACAAAAAAGCTGCAGACCAGGGAAATACAACAGCTCAGTTAAATCTAAGTCTGATTTACAAATACGGAAAAGGAGTATCTAAAGATTACGGTAAGGTATTTTATTGGAACAGCAAAGCAGCAGAACATGGTAACCCAGTTGCGCAGTATAATTTGGGAGTAATGTATGAATTCGGTAAAGGAGTAGAAGAGGATTATAGAAAAGCATCAGAATGGTACAAAAAAGCTGCACTGCAAGGTCATTCCGAAGCACAGACCAATCTTGGAAGTCTTTACGAAAACGGTAAAGGTTTGAATGAGGATTATACAGAAGCAGTATACTGGTATAAAAAAGCAGCTGAGCAGGGTGATACAAAAGCACAGTTAAATCTTGGTGATTTCTATAAAAATGGTATTGGTATCACCGAAGATTTTAGACAGGCATTTTACTGGTATAAAAAAGTCGCGGAACAAGGTGACGCAGGTGCACAGTCAAACATTGCAGTTATGTATGAGTACGGCAAGGGTGTTTTACAGGATTACGAAAAGGCTGTGAACTGGTATATAAGGGCTGCTGAACAAGGACAGTCGGAAGCACAAAACAGTCTCGGTTGGATGTATGAAAATGGTAAAGGCATTAAACAAGATTACAATCAGGCAATTAAATGGTATAAGAAAGCAGCAGAACAGGGTGATGCAAAAGCTTATTTAAATCTCGGTAAAATTTATAGAAAAGGTAAAGGTATCCCAGAGGATTATACACAGGCATTTTACTGGTACAAAAAAGTTGCAGATCTTGGTGACGCTAAAGCGCAGTACCATCTTGGTCTGATGAATGAATTAGGCAAAGGTACCGATGAGGATTATAAAGAGGCCGTATACTGGTACAAAAAAGCAGCCGACCAAGGTGATACAAAAGCACAGTTAAATCTTGCCGTTATGTTCAAATATGGAACAGGCGTTTCAGAAGATTTTTCGCAGGCGGTTTTCTGGTACAAAAAAGCAGCTGAGCAGGGTGATACAAAAGCACAGTTAAATCTTGCAGAGATGTATGCCTCTGGAGACGGAGTCCCTGAAAATTTTGTTCTGGCATACAAATGGGCGAATTTGGCATCCGCACGCGGAAGAGACAAAGCAAAAGAATTGAAAAACGACATCAGAAAACGTATGACCCGTGTTCAAATTGCCGAAGCCCAGCGGCTGTCACTAGAATGGGGGGAAAAGCTGACCAGTGATTAAACTACAGTCATACTGCGTCTGAAGAATAACACCACAATTTCTCCAGAGTGAGTCTAAGTATTACTAAATCTACATAATTTTTCCTAAAGACGGACTCTCTTCATCCGTTTAAACTGCGGAAATTTTTTTTTAAGTTTGTAAATCATCCCACCTGCTTCCCTTTTTGTTTCAAAAAAACCAATCCTGATACGAAACTCTAGTTTGCCTGAAGAAGACGATTTAAGCTTTTGAGAGATGTAACTAAAATCTGTTTCCGTATTTAACTCACCCATATCTTTCAAGGCATCAGCTTGATTAGCGTATAGTGGAAGTTGAACTACCCAAGGTTTATTAAGAGGTTGCCTGAGGTCAATCACTGGTCGTGACAGTTCCTGGGGCCCGGGCTGAACCGGCCAATATTTCGTTGAAAAATAATTATACCCCTGATATTTTTTAAAGATTTCATCTCCAGCAGTACGCGCATCTTCAAGATTTTTAAAGAAGCCAACTCTCACACGATACCAGAACTTACCTTCAAATCTTACATCTGTACGTTGAAGATAGGCATAATAACCGTCGTTCACCAGACGGCTAAGTAAAGAAACAGCTAACGGAAAATTTGCATGCTCAATCGAAATGAGTTGAATCGAAAATTTTCCTCTTTTTTTACGTGCAAGAATATCTTTTACTGCAAACAGCTCTGAAAGGAACTGAATCTTAATTGCATTATTGCTCCTTACCAAATGCCAGTTCCTTTGAGCAAGAGGGGTTATAGTGTAATCAATCTTGAGATGGTTCTGCACGAGGATCGTATGCCAGTTCTCAGCAGAAACACCTACACTACTGATGGGGAAAACATTCCAGAAAGTATTTTCAGTTTCAACCAGATGTGAATACTCTGTGTCTTCAGAAATATCAGCTGTACCTAATGCTCCAGGCTTAGGTTCTGAAACTTCTTTCTCCATTATTCCATTATTTTCTGGAAGTTCTTCCTTCACTTGAATTGACTTTATTTCAAGTGAAGTAACTATGTTTTCCTGTTGGATTCCCGTTTGCACATAAATCAACATCGCGACTATTCCTCCCATGAATAAAGTCGACAACCACAATATTATTAGTCTTCTAATTCGTTTTTTTGCCAATAGCTTAACCAGGTTCTATGTTTAAAGATGTTTTACAGACAATTTTGATTCGCAATTTTGGCCTTAACTGTTTAGTATACAAAAATTGAAATCGCAGATCCAGAAAACACAAAGTACAACTGCCTAAAAATAAATTTTTTAATGATTATTTGTTTTTTCAATGAAAATCACTGACAACAAGCTTTATTTAGGAGACATCCCTGTAGATACAATCATGCAGGAATATGGTTCTCCACTTTACGTTTATGAAGAGTCAGTCCTCCGTTCACAGTTTAGGAAACTATCTGCCGGATTTCCTAGGGGACTGCTCGAAATCCATTATGCCATGAAAGCAAATTCTAATCCATCATTACTCAGAATCCTTGCTGAAGAAGGTTCATCCATAGATGCCGTTTCGGAGTTTGAAGTACGTTTAGCACTTGAATCCGGATTTGAAGCAAATCAAATAATATTCACCGGTAACAATAACACTCTTCGGGAAATAGAGTTTTGTGTAGAACAGAACGTTTCGGTTAACCTTGGTTCTTTGGCCTTACTAGAAAAATATGGAGAACGATATCCAGAAACAACGGTTTCCTTGCGTGTCAATCCTGGAATAGGAGCAGGTCACCATTCGCACTGTATCACAGGTGGTCCAGATTCTAAGTTTGGTGTTTATTATGATCAAATCGAAACTGTTCTTTCACTGGCAAAAAAATATAAGTTAACTATAAATGGTATTCATTCACATATAGGTACCGGAATTTTTTCTGCAGAACCAATGCTGGAGGCAATGGAAATGATTTTGGATGTCGCAAAGGTATTTCCAGATCTTCAGTTTGTTGATTTTGGAGGCGGATTTGGGATTCCATACAAGCCAGAGCAATTACCTTTAGATATGGAAGATTTGAGCAAAAAAATGACCGAAAGATTTACAAATTTTATTCAGCATTACGGTCGAGATTTACTGATGAAAATTGAACCAGGTAGGTTGTTGATCGGCCCTGTCGGAGTCTTACTAGCAACAGTAACTAACATCACTAATACTCCAAAAAACAGCTTTGTCGGAGTAGATACAGGGTTCAATCATTTGGTCCGCCCAACAATGTATGGATCATACCACAAAATCCTAAACGCCAACCGTATTTCTTCAACTGAAAAAGATGTTGTAGTTGTTGGAAATATTTGCGAAAGTGGGGACATTTTAAGTCGTTCCGGAGATGATTTTATCCGGAAATTGAGTTCACCCGCAATTGATGATCGTCTCGCTTTTCTGGATGCAGGAGCCTACGGCTTTTCGATGAGTTCGCAATACAATTTCAGACCGCGGCCAGCAGAAGTACTCGTTCATCAAGGACAAAGCCGACTTATTCGTCGTGCTGAAACTTTTGATGACCTTTCACAATGTTTTGTGGATTTTAACTAAATGAAGTTTAAATGAACAAGAAAAGACTGGGTAAACAAAAAGGTAGATTTCTGGATTCCGCAGCACTACTGGAAATACAGAATTTACTGGCTAATATGCCACGCCGTAAGGATTTGCTTATTGAAGCTCTCCATTTGATTCAGGACGAATTTCATTTTATATCTGCAAAACATGTAGTGGCTCTTGCCTTTGAAATGAAATTATCACAAGCCGAAGTCTATGAGGTAGCTACGTTTTATCACCATTTTGATGTGATAAAAGAAGACCAAGCTCCACCTCCACCATTGACGGTTCGGGTTTGCGAATCTATTTCTTGTGAAATGTCAGGAGCAAAAAAGCTCACGGAAGACCTCAAAAAACTTTTTCCGATCGGTTCCATGTCCACTGAGAAAATCAGGATTCAAGCTGTGCCATGCGTAGGCCGTTGTATGGACGCACCGGTCGCGGTAGTTGGTAAAAATCCAGTGGATCAAGCAACTCCGGAGTCAGTAAAAGATTGTGTTGAAAAAAAAGATATTCAACCAACTCTTCCGAAATACGTGAATTTTGCGGAATATCAAAAATATGGAGGTTATCAACTTTTTCAGGATTGTTTGTCCGGAAAAATTGATAAAGAATCCGTCATCACGGAACTGAAAAATTCAGGGTTACGTGGTTTTGGTGGAGCAGGATTCCCGGCTGGAAGCAAATGGGAGATTGTAAGGAAATTTCAGGAACCACGTTTAATGGCCATTAACATCGATGAGGGTGAACCTGGAACTTTCAAAGACCGCCACTATCTTGAAAGCGATCCACACCGTTTTCTTGAAGGTTCCTTGATTGCATCCTATGCAGTTGAAATTGAAGAAATATACATTTATCTACGTGACGAATATACTGCTGCTCGTGAAATACTACTCCGTGAAATTGTGGAACTGCAATCAGCTTTTCCGGAAATGCTTCCTGAAATTCATTTACGTCGTGGAGCCGGAGCCTATATCTGCGGGGAAGAATCGGCAATGATTGAATCGATTGAAGGTAAACGCGGGATTCCTCGTTTGCGTCCACCTTATGTTGCGGAAGTCGGATTGTTCGGACGCCCGACACTGGAACACAATATGGAAACACTGCATTGGGTGCGAGATATTGTAGAAAAGGGTGCAGAATCATTTTCATCCCACGGAAGAAGAGGACGTAAGGGTTTAAGGGCATTCTCGATCAGTGGTCGTATAAACAATCCAGGAGTACATTTAGCGCCTGCCGGAATTTCGATGCGGGAGTTGATTGACGAATATTGTGACGGTATGCTCGACGGACATAGCTTTTACGGCTATTTCCCTGGAGGTGCGTCAGGGGGAATGCTGCCTGCGTCTCTCGGAGATTTACCTATGGATTTTGATACTCTTCAAGAACACGGTTGTTTTATTGGTTCAGCTGCAGTTATCGTTTTTTCTGAACATGATAATGCACATGAACTGGCACTGAACGCAATGCGCTTCTTTGCACATGAATCGTGCGGTCAATGCACGCCTTGCAGAGTTGGAACTGTCAAAGCAATCCCGCTAATGGAAAAAAAAATATGGAATCAGCCACTTTTAGAAGAACTCTCTCAGACTATGGAGGATGCTTCAATTTGCGGTCTGGGACAGGCTGCGCCAAACCCTTTGCGCTGTGCTATGAAGTATTTTCAGAATGAGGTGTGAGATGGAGCCAATTTCATTTGAACTGAACGGTCAAAAACTGGACGCACTCGCCGGAGAAACAATTATACAAGTGGCGGACCGGGTCGGTATCGCAGATATTCCGCGGCTTTGTTATAAAGAGGGTTATCGAACGGATGGTAACTGCCGCTCCTGCGTGGTGGAAATAGAAGGTGAGCGTGCCCTCGCTCCTTCCTGCTGCCGTTACCCTCAGCACGGAATGAAAGTCATCAGCGACAGTAAACGTGCCCTCCATTCACAGAAAATGGTACTAGAACTCCTACTGGCCGACATGCCAGATTCCGCCAAATCTCCTTATACTCCAAACTCTGAACTTGATCAATGGGTGGAAAAAATGGGCTTAGGCGAACCCCGTTTTTACAGACGTAAGCAACCAAAATTGGATAATTCCCATCCTGCGATGTCGGTTAATCTGGATGCCTGTATCCAGTGTACACGATGTGTCAGGGCCTGCAGAGAGGTTCAGGTTAACGATGTGATCGGCATGGCCTTTCGCGGTTCTCATGCGGAAATTGTTTTTGACCTTGGTGATCCAATGGGTGACAGTACCTGCGTTGCCTGCGGAGAATGTGTGCAAGCCTGCCCGACAGGAGCTTTGATGCCGGCAAATAACGTAGGTCTAAAAAAAGTTGACAAAAAGGTAGAATCGGTTTGTCCATACTGTGGTGTAGGATGTTTGTTAACTTATCATGTAAAAGACAAAAAACTTTTACGAGTTGAAGGACGCAAAGGTCCTGCGAACAAGGAAAGATTATGTGTAAAAGGGCGATTCGGTTTTGATTATGTGCACCATCCTGACCGCCTCAAAAAACCTTTGATACGTCTTAAGGATGCACCGAAAACCACAGAATTGCTACGACCTGAAGATTGGCAAAAAGTTTTCCGGGAAGCAAGCTGGGAAGAGGCTCTAGATTTTGCTGCCACAGGCTTCAACAATATCCGTGACAAAAACGGTCCGGATGCTCTGGCAGCCTTCGGTTGTGCCAAGGGCAGTAATGAAGAAGCTTATCTTTTGCAGAAACTTGTGCGTACAGGATTTGGAACCAACAACATTGATCACTGCACGCGACTTTGTCACGCTTCATCTGTCAGTGCTTTGTTGGAAGGCATTGGTTCAGGTGCAGTTTCAAATCCCTTCACGGATGTAACTGATGCGGAAGTCATTTTTCTGATTGGAGCAAATCCAATTGCTAACCATCCGGTAGCTGCAACTTTTATGAAAAATGCAGTCAAGGATGGGAAAAAGCTGATTTTGATGGATCCTCGCAGTACAGATTTAGCACGCCACGCCACTCATAGCCTTCAGTTTCGACCAGACACAGATGTGGCAATGCTCAATTCGTTGATGCATGTCATCGTAGAAGAAGGCTTATGCGATGAAAAATTCATCACTGAACACACCACCGATTTTGATAAATTAAAAGCAAATGTCGCGAACTACAGTCCTGAAACAGTCTCACCGATTTGTGGTATTACTGCCGAAACACTCCGTGAAGTTGCTCGTACATATGCAAACGCGGAATCCTCCATCATCTTGTGGGGCATGGGAATTTCACAGCATATTCACGGCACAGACAATTCACGTTGCTTGATCGCCTTGTCCCTAATGACAGGTCAGATCGGACGTCCTGGAACCGGATTGCATCCACTTCGTGGCCAAAATAATGTCCAGGGGACTTCTGACATGGGTTTGATCCCAATGTTCTTTCCAGATTATAAATCCGTTATTGATCCGGAAATAAAAAAATGGTTCGAGGATTTTTGGGGAACATCACTAAATCCTAAAAAAGGATTAACTGTGGTGGAAATAATTGATGCTGTGCATTCAGACGGAGTCAAAGGTATGTACGTTCAGGGTGAAAACCCTGCGATGTCGGATCCAAACCTGAACCACGGACGCAGTGCTTTGGCAAAGCTGAATCATTTAGTGGTACAGGATATTTTCCTCACCGAAACCGCAGGTTTTGCTGATGTGATTTTACCAGCATCGGCATTTCCGGAAAAGACAGGAACTTTTACCAATTCCAACCGTCAGGTACAACTAGGACGTCAGGCCATAGATCCTCCGGGAGACTCACGTCAGGACTGGTGGATTATTCAGGAAGTTGCTAAAAGGCTTGGACTAGACTGGAATTATGAAAGTCCTGAACATATTTTTTCTGAAGTACGAAAAGCCACACCAAGCATGGCAGGCATCACCTGGGAGCGTCTAGAAAAAGAACATTCAGTAACCTATCCTTGTACAAAAGAAGGAGACCCTGGCGATCCAATTATTTTTGAGAATGGCTTTCCCACTGAAAACACAAAAGCACGTTTTGTTCCCGCTAAATTTACACATGCTGATGAAATGCCAGATAAAGATTTTCCTTTTGTCTTTATCACTGCTCGTCAACTCGAACACTGGCACACAGGAAGTATGACACGCCGAGCTACGGTACTGAACACAATTGAACCGTACCCAGTCGTTTATGCTCATCCGGATGACCTGGAAAAGCTAGGCGTGGAGACCGGTGATACAGTAACTATAGAGTCAAGGCGCGGAAAAATTTCAACATATGCACATCAGGACCTCGGCGTACAACCAGGAAATCTATTTATGTCATTCGGTTATAACGAATCCGCTGCAAATTTGATTACCACATCTGTACTCGATCCTTTTGGTAAAATTCCGGAAGTGAAATTTTGCGCAGTGAAGATGTCCGTGGGCGGTCTACCGGAAAAGAGACTTGGTTGAAAACTCATTCCTCAATTGTTCTGATTATAAAGTGATGCCAAAATGCTTATTAAAGCATCAAATAGCTTTTTATTCTTGTTTTATGGTCATTCCTTGACTAAACTTAAGAGTCTGTATTTTAAAAATTATACATCTTATTCTAATGCACATTGCCTTTGCTGCTTGAAAGCGTAAACAAAGAAATAAATATTAAGATCAAACATTTTGCTACGTTTCATAAAAGAATATTAGAAGGGTTAGTCAAAAAGTACAGGGATTTCAAAAAATAAACTTAGAACATTTTAATTTTGGCATTACTTCTGTATAACCCTACCCGGACACTAAAAATAAAATAAACACTGTTTTTAAAGGCTTTACTTTTAAAGATCCCTACCTGTCTGTACATTCATAAATAACTCAAAGGTACTGGAAGGACATTGCTTTGACTCAGTGAGATGATTAAACAAGGAAAACTAAATGATGAATAAATTTGCCAGTGTATTCACTCACGATCTAGCAATAGATTTAGGAACGGCGAATACTCTAGTATACACGCGGCAACGCGGGATAGTCATTCGTGAACCATCCGTCGTAGCTGTACAAAAAGATAACCGTGGAAGAATACAGGTGCTGGCAGTTGGTGAAGAGGCTAAACAAATGCTAGGCCGTACACCAGGATCGATCACTGCAATCAGACCCATGAAGGACGGAGTTATTTCAGATTTTGATATAACTCAGGAAATGCTGCGTTACTTCATACGTCAGACTCAAAGTAAATTTTCTTTTGTCCGTTTTAAACCACGAATTGTAGTTGCTGTTCCATCTGGAATTACTCAAGTTGAAAGACGAGCAGTAAAGGAAGCTGCTGAATCTGCAGGAGCACGAGAAGTTTTCTTAATTGAGGAACCAATGGCCGCAGCACTTGGCGCAGGTTTGCCAGTTACAGAGGCCAGTGGAAGCATGATTGTCGATATAGGAGGAGGTACCACAGAAGTTGCAGTAATTTCTTTGGCAGGTATAGTTTACAGCGATTCCGCACGGGTAGGCGGAGACAAAATGGACGAGAGTATTGCTGAATTCATCAAACAAAAATATAATCTGCTGATTGGCGAACGTACCGCGGAGGATATTAAAATCAACATAGGTACTGCCTTTATTAAAGATGAATCAAAATCCTATGAGGTCCGTGGTCGTGACCTTGTAACCGGTATTCCCAAAACACTGGTTCTCGGTGAAGAAGAGGTTCTGGAGGCACTAAGTGACGTTTGTTCACAAATTGTAAAAACCATCCGGAATGCTCTGGAATCTACTCCTCCTGAACTGGCAGCAGACATTGTTGACCGTGGTATTGTTTTAGCGGGCGGTGGATCATTACTTTCTGGGATAGATGATTTACTGCGGGCCGAAGTCGGGTTACCAATTTTTCATGCAGATGATCCACTCACCAGCGTTGCGACAGGAACTGGAAAAGTCCTCGATGAAATAGATCTGCTCGCCACAATTGAATTGTCTTCCTAAAAAACGAGAGCAGGATTGAGTTTTAAATTTATCCAACTTTCGTTTTTTATGCCTTAGCCAACGAATTCAAACAGGCAAAACCCGAACAGACTCCCCCTTCATTAACGTTTTTTGCTTTTGTACGAACAAGGTAGCCCACATCCTCGTTACTTTGTACTACACCGTTTTCCGCAAAACAAATACCGAAGCGTCCGATCTCACTAACAGAAGTATGCTTTTCAACTTTACCGTTGACCACAAGAATTGCCTGATGAGTTTTCGCCTTTATTTTCTCCATTAAGATATAAGCATCTTGTTCTTCACGCTTCATCTCAGTTATTTTTTTTGGAATATCTTTGCCAAAATAATTATTTCCTCCACCTTCACGTTGTGGTTTCAACACATATTTCTCAGGATTAATCGAAGCCCATTCCGAAGCACTTATCTCTCCTTCTGGAGTCTCAATGATTTCATCTAGGGAATGCATCCCAACAAAAGTTTTTCTGAAACGTTTCGATATTTCTTCAGACACAAAATTAGATAGTATTTCTGGACGTGTCAGTACCTGTTGAATTTTTTTCATTCCGGCTAATTGCATCGCCAAATCAGGGACCTGAATTGTCGAGGAAGCTTCTATAAGTTGACGCCCTTTTATCGCACAGCTAGTGCTAAAATCTTCTGGTGTGTAGCCTGCACGATAATAAGTAATGGCTACTTTTTTCCCTGCCAAAATAAGGTGTCCTTCACTTAGACTACCGTTCTCATATATTTCAGTTAATGTTTTACGTACAGTCTGAATTTTGTACTCATCCCATAAAAGCTGTTCCAATCCAAGTTGATCAAAACGGTTACTCTCCGCAGGTTGGGAAACTAGCAACATTATTGCGTCAGTTGATCCATAATCCTTTATTGCTTTTGCAAAAGAATCAACTACTGGTTTTAACGGATTATTTGGAATAATCTGCTCAAATATATGCTGGTGTAAACGAGTAAGTTGAGTAATTAAAAAAGGGAAACTTGCAGAGACTGTATTTATTTCAACTTGTCTCAGTGCTGAAGCAGAAGTATCTTCACCAGATGACGAAGAGTCATGACCACCTTTGCCAATGTCATCCTTGATCAAAAAGAAATCATTGCGCTGTACAAGTAATTGCCTGCTCTGTGATACCTCATGCTCTCTTAAATCCAGTAACATTTTTAAAAAAGGGTCGGTTTTAGAAATAGGACTCAGGGTCTCATCAAGGAATCCCCAATCCTGTGAAACATTAATCATTAACTCACTGAAATATGGTGTTAGTTCAATCATTTCCTGCAGATCTGATGTCGATATTGAATATGGACTCAGTGAGAATGGAGCATGTGTCAATTCCCCATCAGGTAAATATTTGAGTATTCCGAATAGTTTTGCCTGCTCAATTGCATTTTCAATCGACTCCTTTTGAACTTGTGTTTGCATACTATTTTCGGTAATTTTAAATGATCAGAGGCGACGTGGCCGAGTGGTTAGGCAGAGGTCTGCAAAACCTTGTACAGCGGTTCAAATCCGCTCGTCGCCTCCAGTTCCTTTTTTACCCTGCCTGGGTGGCGGAACTGGTAGACGCAAGGGACTTAAAATCCCTCGGTGGTAACACCGTGCCGGTTCGAGTCCGGCCCTAGGCACCATTATTAGACTCCCTCAAGGCATAAAAATCGATTGCTTTTCTGCTGACGATTTTTATGCCTTCTAACAAATATCCCCAAAATTAGAATCTGAATGTCTTGTAAAAGATTAAAATCTAAATCTCTTATAGATTTAACACTTCAATCGAATTTTTTAGTTTGGGAACTTTTAATTAGGCTTTAAAACAATTTTTGCTGCAGCAGTATTACCGTTGAAAAGGTTCGAAAAAGCTTTAGTACCCTCTTCAAGGGAACATTCTTCAAACCAATCCAAAGCACCAAGTTTACCTTCAGCCATAGCTGAAACGGTTTGCCGGAAATCCATCATTGTGTATGTGTAAACCCCAACAAAAACAATTTCCTGAAGTGTTATTCTTCTTGCATCGAATCCGTCAACCCCATCGAGCAAACCAACGTGAACGATGACCGAACCAGGCTTTGCAGATTTGACTGCTGCTATGCGACTCTCTTTGCAACCAACCGCATCAATTACAACATCCATAGTATCATCATTGATACCTCCTTCATGTGTTGGATCAACGACAATTCCTATTTCTGCCTTTTCAGCTGTCTTACGGCGTAATTTATTTGTTTCAGCTATGCTAACCTCTTTGCAACCAAATGCTTTCAATGATAACGCCGAGCCAAGACCAACAGCCCCAGCACCAATAACGAGTCCTTTTGTTTCTGATAACGGACGATGGGAATGACGACTTGCTGTTAACACAGCATGCCATGCCGTTGCTAATGGTTCTGCTAATGCAGCCTTAGTCGTGGTAAGACCTTCTGGAATTGGAATCAAATTTTTAGGAGGCATTGTAATATATTCAGCAAATGCGCCTTGGCGGGGTGGCATCGATATAATCTGCCGTTTAGGACATAAATTGGAACGGCCATCCAAACAATAATGGCATTCCCCACAGCTTACTAATGGATTGATAACAACACTTTCTCCTTTTTTTTCTCCTTCTTCAATAATTCCAGATGCTTCATGACCCAGAATCAATGGAGCTGGTCGTCTATCATCATGTCCCAAATAGGCATGCATGTCAGAACCACAAATACCTACGTTGGTAATTTTAACTAACAATTCTCCATTGGTTGGACTTGGATCTTTAAAGTCCAGATATTCAACTTGTTTTGGTCCAGTGTATACAAGGGCTTTCATTTCGCAGTAAATCCTCCATCAAGCATAATAATTTGACCGGTAACATACACAGAAGCTTCTGAACATAAAAACAGTAATGGTCCATTTAAATCATCATCCCTTCCGTTACGACCTATGCATGTCAGCTTAGCGTTACGCTCTACACGTTCTGGATCATTAAATACCGGCTCTGTC
>SHAT01000032.1 GCA_004213175.1 Pseudomonadota bacterium
TTCATTTTCGCGGTCTTCATCGTCTACTACTACAATTAGATCTCCTTTGGCAATGGCTCTAATCGCCTCCTCAATTGAATTAAATCTTTTGTTTGTTTCCACCATGCTTTAATTATTTAAAATAATTTCTTAAAAATGAAATTGTATAATAATTGATTCTTGATTAAGTATATTAACCAGACTTTAAATATCCCTTTAATTTTATAATTTAACTTAAAGAAAGATTTTGAAGTTACACCTTATTTTAATTTTGCAGAAATAAACCAGTCATCTCCCAGAGGTGTAATCGAAATGATATCTAGTTGGCAAGCATCATTCACATTCTCTACTTTCAAGTCACCGCACCATGATAAAGCTGCCTGTCCTCCGATTATTTTCGGTGCCAAAATAAATGCAAGCTGATCAACACAATTGCTTTTAAGAAAACTCGCGTGGATCAGACTTCCTCCTTCCACCAATAAACTTTTCACTCCGAGTTTTTTTAATTTAGCCATTATCCATAGAACATCTGGAGTTTTTGTAGGTGCTACAAAAATATTCAATTTTTCCAGTTCTGGCCAACTCCGTGATGGGGCCTGATTACCAGTAATTATGATAACAGGGACGCCATCATTATGAAATATCCTGCTTTGTTCCGGTATACAGGCTTTTGAGTCTAACACAACCCTGGCTGGTGAACGGCCTCCTTCTATGCCGCGCACTGTCAATTCAGGATCGTCTTTAAGTACTGTGTTGATCCCTACCAAAATAGCATCATTCTCATGTCTTAATTGATGTGATTTCTGTCTTGCTGCGTCTCCAGTTATCCATTTAGAGTGTCCTAATCGAGTTGCGATTTTTCCATCGACTGTGATTGCAGCTTTAAGAGTGACCTTGATTCTTGTGCTTGGCTTCATCTGCTTCTAATAATTGAGTCACTCTTTATTTATTCAAAAGTGTCAGTGTTAATCCATCTTCAAAACTTTTCTTTATTATAAATTCTATAGATATTAAGTTAAAACAACAAGGTATATCAACAGGAGGGCTTCCCACTTCAAGTATTTATTACAGAGAATCTCGAATACTCCCCTTGGTTGCAAAGTGATCATGTCTCATGCAGTTCAATCACAGAAAAACTATACAAGACATTATTACAAAATATGACGGTTATTATTCATTTCAGGAGAAAACTAATGGATGATCACGGCATTACTGTTCAATTTTTTTACACGACCTCACACCATGAGCCTTCGACCACTCATACATCAACTTACCTGTACGCTTCATATCTTCAGGATTCCCAGGATTAAAGTGTCCTCCTTCCAACCAAGTCACACTTTTTGGTTCAGGGGAATTTTCCCAAAGAGGAAGATAAGCTTCAAGCGGCACTAAAGTATCTTTTGTACCATTTATAAAATGGATTGGTGTTTCGTATATATTAGGTAAATATGACTCCATCTCACCGTATTTCAAAACATTGCCCAGTAAAAAAGCGAAAAAATCAGCGAGTAGACTTATACCTGTGATTTTAACTTTATCACTAAAATCAGTTGAATTTTCGGTTAAATTGTAATGTCTTAGTCCTTGACTGAACAAAAGTGGGCGTATAACCTTTTGAAAATTTGTAAAACCGTAGATTACCATCAAGCCGTCAACTTTTGTTGGGCTAAAACTACTTAGAATAACTGGAAATGGTGCACCAACACTTCCTCCGGCCATAACAACTTTGTCTGTGAAACGTTTATCCCCAGATTTTACTCCTTTAACATAATTCAACAGGGAATCTAGAGCACCGAGGGTATGTCGTGTTTCTTCACGGATTATTTCAGGGAAATGCCACCAGTCCAGTAGATTCCAGTCTTTCCAATGATGCCTTAGTAAAAAAGAGTGAACGGGTTGTTTCATCAAAATTGTGTTTCCTGTATATTTCCATTCCCCTCCTCCGAATAACAAATTTTCTCCCTCTTCAACGCCGGCTATTATGATCAGGGTATCACACTGCATTTTTTCAGGACGTGTAATCCATGCAGTTGTTGATCGTTCAGGATTATCGACAGACTGTAATTTCCAATCGTATGGAGTCAATTCTTGGACTTTCCATTCAGGCACATCCTCAGCAAGAAAAGGATCCTGCAAAAGAAATATTTTAAGTGCGATTCCACTGATTCCCAGCAAAATGAATGTTACTAGCAGCAGCAAAATGAAACGTCCGTGTTTCATAATTTTTTCAGATTGAGGATTGAGACAGAATCAATAATCATGGAAGGTATTATACTTTTATAAATAGGAATTAGATATGCAAACGTCCGCAATTGGTCTGGGACTTGACACCACCTTCGATGACACGTCAGTCGCCATTATGCGTGGGAAACGCGAAATTTTGGCAAACCTTACGCTTTCGCAATATCAGGACCATGAAGAGTTCGGTGGTGTTGTCCCTGAAAGAGCTTCACGTAAGCATCTTGAAGTTATAAATCAATTAATGACTTTTGCTTTACAGAAAGCTCATCTTGATTTCTCCGGAATTGATTACATTGCGGTTTCTAATCATCCCGGGTTGTTAGGTTCTCTGCTGGTTGGATTAACTGTAGCGAAAAGCCTAGCTTACAGCTTACAATGTCCGATAATTGGAGTCAATCACGTAGAAGCTCATCCTTACGCAAATGTGATAACCTATGGAGAATTGCCGTTTCCTATTCTTCATCTGGTAGTAGCGGGCGGTCATACTTTACTTATCGAGGCCAAAGCTCATTTTGACTACAAAATTATCGGCCGTACTCTAGATGATGCTGCCGGAGAATGTGTAGATAAAGTCGCAAAAATGTTTGGACATCAGATGCCCGGAGGCCCAGTAGTAGACCAAGCGGCCTTGATGTATCCTGGAGATATTTATGATTTCCCACGTCCGCTATTGAACAAAAACGGGAATAATTTTTCATTCAGCGGTTTAAAAACAGCAATGCTGCGTTTCAGAGAAAAACATCTGGAAAATATTTCTTCAAAAGAGAATGGTAAAATGCAAAAATTAGAGGAAGGGCCAGTCCTCTCTTCTTTTTTTCAAAGTGTGGTTGATGTTTTAATCCACAAAACTTTCAAGGCTGCTGAAACTCGCGGGCTTAAAAATATTTCTGTTTCAGGTGGTTTGGCGGCGAGTCAGAAATTGCGCTCTGCGTTTGAAGAAGAAGCTGCTCGGGAAGGTAAAAAATTATTTTACCCGCCAGCAAATCTATGTACAGATAACGCAGCAATGGTTACCTGTCTAGCTGCTCACCGTTATGAATTAGAGCATTTTGATGACCTGACGCTTGATGCTTTCCCGAATTTAATTAGTTGATTGTGGATCTATTATTTTCTAAAAATCAATGTAGTGCCCCATGAAAGACCTACACCGAACCCCGCAAGAACAGCGATCTTCATTTTTTGATTGTTAAATTCTTGTGCAAGTATCATTGGCACTGAAGAGGAGACTGTGTTTCCAAAATCAGCAGAATTGAAAGGACACTTCTCCCGAGCGACTCCAAGAGCGTCCGCAATAGAATTTACGATATGGAGGCTACCCTGGTGCAACAAAAATCTATCGATATTTTCTAGTTTTATCCCATTTATTTTAAGCATTTTTAGAATGCTATTGGGTATAACACGAACTGTGAAGGCAAATACTGCTCGTCCGTTCATATGAATATGTCCATCCTCTTTCACAATGATGCCTTCTTTTTTGCTACCATCTGAACCAAAAACAAAATTTCCAAAATCAAAAATTGGATTTTCGGTCAACAAAGTTGCTGTTGCACCATCTCCAAATAATGTGGCGGTTTTTTTGTCATCATGATTCATAACTTTTGAATACGGATCTGCAGTAAAGAGCAAACCTTTATGGAAACCGTTTGATTCCATGAATGATTTGATTATGGAAAGTCCATAGACATATCCGGAGCATCCCAAAGAAATGTCAAAAACAGCACACTCGTGTGAGAGGGAAAGTTTTTCGTGAAGAATTGCTGATGTGTGAGGAAGACCGTGTCCGTCAGGATTTTGAGTACAGACGATCATACATTCTATTTCTTCCGTAGAAATCTGTTCTTGTTCTTGCAAATTTACCCACGCTTTCTCACAAAGGTCTGAAGTATCCTGATCAGGAGTTTTCAGTGCAACATGAGTAAAACCGATTTTCTCACGGACAAAAGAGGCAGTCATGGAAAATTTATCCATTCGGTCGAAGTTCGAAGTTCGATCATCTGGCAAATACGTTCCAATCGCCTTGATGCCTATCATAACCGTTACTTTTCCTTGGTGAAAGGTTGACCTATTGCTTTAGGTGCCACTGCCTTACCAACAAATCCTGCCAGAAAAATAACTGTGAGGATGTAGGGTGACATATCTAAAAAACTGTTGAGTATATTAACCGGAACTATCCCTTTTAGTAGATCAAAGACCTCTGGTTTATCTTTGATTACAAATAAAAATGAAAAGAGCAGACAAGCAAACATTGCTGGATATGGGCGCCACTTTCCGACTATCATTGCCGCGAGTGCTATGTATCCTTTTCCCGCGGACATGTCTTTTACAAAGAAAGCCAGGTGAGCGGTTGAAAGATATGCACCGGAAATTCCTCCAAGTATCCCATTAAAAAGCAGAGCCTGATATCGAGTTTTATTAACAGAAATCCCGGTAGTGTCTACAGCCAGAGGATTTTCGCCAGTGGCACGTAAGCGTAAACCAAAACTACTTTTAAAGACTATCCACGCAGTAACTGGTACGACTACAAAAGCAATGTATACCAATATACTGTGCCCACTTATCAGTTCATAATATATGTCACCTATAATTGGTAGATCACGCATTTCCTCTGCATAAGGCAATTTGATAGGCATAAAACGCGCTTCTTTTGGAAGTTGTGGTGTTTTGCCTCCCATCCCAAACCAGGCATTGGCAAGTACGACGGTTAAGCCCATCGCAAAAATATTAATGGCAACACAGGAGACAACCTGGTTACCACGTTTGGTGATACTGGCGTAACCGTGTATCATAGAAAAAACGATACCTATGCCAATCGAACCCAAAAGACCCCACCATGCAGACTGTGTCCAGTAAGCAACGGTTGCGGCAACAAATGCCCCGCCGAGCATTTTTCCTTCTAGACCAAAATCAATCACTCCCGAACGTTCCGCAAAAATCCCGCCCATAGAAGCAAAAACAAAAGGCACAGAAATCCTCAGAGTTGCATCCAAAATTAATAAAAAATCAATCCACATTTGGAGTTTGACGGTTAATGATTATATAACATAATTGGTGTTGGACATCTGAAATTGTTAGTATCCAGCTGTTTAGCTGTCCTCGGAAGAAATACGTTTTACTAATTGCTCTATTTGAGGTCGAAATAGATTTTCCAATGCTCCGGCAAAGAGGATTACCAACCCCTGAATAAGCACGACCATATGACGGTCTATGGTCTGTAATTCAAATGAGAGTTCTGCTCCTCCCTGGTAAAGAATCCCAAATAACAATGCTGCCAAGAAAATGCCTAAAGGATGATTACGTCCTATCAGAGATACTGCTATTCCGGTGAATCCGATTCCTGCTTGAAAATTAAGCATAAGTCTATGACTGGAACCCATGATTTCGTTAATTCCTACAAATCCAGCCAATCCACCACCTATTACCATGGCAATGATTATGTTCTTTGAAACACTTATACCTGCATATGCTGCAGCTGTTTCGTTTATTCCAACTGTTCTCAGTTCGTAACCCCAACGAGTGTACCAAATAAAACGCCAGACCAATAACAAGCAGACCAGCGCGAATATAAAAGTTCCGTTTAGTGGAGTCTGAGTAATTTCCAAACCAAACCAGTCAAAGATTTCGTGCATTTGTGGAATCCAAACTCTCTCACCGAATTCCCGGGATTCTGGTGACATTTCTTTAGGTGGTCTCAGCACATGTGATAGTAAATTTACCATGATAACTGACGCTATGAAGTTGAACATGATGGTTGTTACCACCTCATGACTTCCACGTTTGGCTTTAAAATATCCAGGAATTGCCCCCCAAACTCCTCCAAATATTATTGAAACTAGAACTGCTAGAGGAAAAACTAGCCAGAGGGGCCAATTTTCAAGCCATAAACATATTAAGCCGACTCCTAGCCCACCGATGTATGCCTGCCCCTCTGCACCGATATTAAACAATCCACAATTGAATCCGATTGCAAATGCTAAGCCGGTGAAAATAAAATTAGTGCTGTAATAAAGCGTGTAACCTAAACCTTCGTCATATCCAAATGCACCATAAAGCATAGTTTTCAAAGCAAACCACGGATCTTCTCCCAGTACCCAAATTACAATTCCTGAAATTAAAAACGCAATAAAAAGATTCGCGATAGTAACTAGCGTGACGACTAAAGTGTTGGCTTGACGTTCATTCATGCGTCCTCTTTTCGTATGCCAGCCATTAAGAGCCCAATATCACGTTCATTGGCTGTGCTTGCTTTTACTTCTCCCATTATCTGTCCTGCAAACATCACCAAAATTCTATCACTCAAAGAAAGGATTTCATCAAGTTCTACGGAGACCAGTAAAACTGCTTTCCCTGTATCACGCATAGCAATAATCTGACGATGGATAAATTCAATTGCTCCAATATCAACACCACGGGTTGGTTGACCTACGACTAATAAATCGGGATTACGTTCTAGCTCACGTGCAACTACTAATTTTTGTTGATTACCACCGGAAAATAGAGAAGCTCTCAAGTTATGATTGTTTGGCCTTACATCGTAATGTTCAATTCCATACTTGCAAGTTGATAGGATAGCGTCTCTATCCATTTCGAACAAACCATTATATGCAGGGTCTTTGTGATATCCCAAGATGCTATTTTCATTGGCGGAAAAGGAAGTTACCAAGCCCATACGTTGTCTGTCTTCTGGTACATGAGCCATTCCAAAACGTCGCATGTCTGCTGCATCTGCTTTCATAGCAGGGGTGATTGTCTCAGAACTTATTTTAAGTTGCCCTTTTTGCAAAGGTTGGATCCCTGTTATAGAGGCTAAAAGCTCAGATTGCCCATTCCCAGAAACTCCAGCAATGCCGAGAATTTCTCCGGAATGCACTTTAAAGCTGACATCTTTGACTCTATTCACTCCAGAAAAATCTGTGAAACAAAGATGTTCTACCGTTAAGACAGGTTTGCCGGGCTTAGCTGGCACTTTGTCAACTCGAAGAAGAACTTTACGTCCCACCATCAATTCTGCCAGTTCTTCTCTGTTAGTATCTGCAGTTTTCAGGTGAGCTACCATTTCCCCTTGTCGCATCACAGAAACATTGTCGGTAATAGCCATAATTTCACGTAGCTTATGTGTGATAAATATTACAGTTTTTCCCTGTTCACGAAGTTCGTTGAGAATTCGAAACAAATGGTCTGCTTCTTGAGGGGTAAGTACACCTGTGGGTTCATCTAGTATTAGGATGTCTGCTCCACGATAAAGTGCTTTGAGAATTTCTACACGTTGCTGTAGTCCGACAGGTAATGTATTAATAACTGAATTAATATCGACTTCCAGATGATATTCTTTTTCAAGACGATGCAGTTCATACTCAGAAGCCTCAAGAGATTTATTTAGTGAAAATCCGGTTTCAGTGCCTAGAACCACATTTTCCAATACCGAAAAATTATCTACCAGCATAAAGTGTTGATGCACCATACCGATCCCCACTTCAATTGCATCATGAGCACTCTGAATAACCGTCGGTTTTTCCTGAACAGAGATTGAACCAGAATCAGCTAAATAGAAACCATAGAGAATACTCATCAATGTCGATTTTCCAGCACCATTCTCACCAATAATTCCGTGTATTGTTCCGGACTCAACTTTTAGCGAAACGTCTTTGTTCGCACAGACATTGCCAAAATTTTTATTTATACCGGTCAGTTCTATTGCTAATTTAGGCATCTTCCCAGGAGTCATGATTATTTTGTGCTTTCTTAAAAGTAGATTTTTTAAATCTAGAAAATTTATTTTTTATAAATGTGACAATCTATCTAAAATTAAAGCAAAAAAACCGTCAGCATTAATTTGATTCATATAGGTCGCGTTTGGAGCACGATCAGTTACTTTCCACCAGTCTACTGAAGTCATCCCCATGGTCAGCTCAGAATTAATTTCTACCTCAACATTAACCTGTCTTCCTTCAAAAAGTTCAGGTTTGAGTAGATAAGCAATAACTGTAGGATCGTGCAGAGGTCCGCCACTTGAACCGTACTTTTCCACATCAAATCTTTCATAAAAGCTAAGCATCCCGTATGTAGCTTTTCCGACTGGAGTTTTAAGTGCTCTTAAAGCATCCAGCCATTTGCGCTGCATGAGAGCTTTGTGAGTAACATCTAGAGGCATGATAACCAGAGGACGTCCACATTTCATCACAGTGTTTGCTGCATGTGGATCAACGTAAATATTAAATTCAGAAGTAGGCGTGATGTTCCCACCCTCAAAAAAACCACCACCCATCAGTACAATATTCTTAATTTTAGGGAGGATCTCCGGAGCTTTGACTATGGCCATTCCAACATTTGTCAAAGGCGCAAGGCAGCAAATAGTAACTGAATTGTCTTCTGCTGCAAGCAAAGTTTCAATCGTCCAGTCTACACCATGCTGTGTTTGTAGTGAAATTCTGGGTTCTGGAAGATCCGCTCCATCCAGACCTGTTTTCCCATGCACATGTTCTGCTGTAATTAGGGGACGGACAAGTGGTCGTGAACAACCTGCGAAAACTTTTGTCTCTGGCTTTTTAGCGAGCTCACAAAGCATTAACGCATTACGGGAAGTTAATTCTAAAGGAACGTTTCCGGCAACTGTAACGATACCTAAAAGATCAACTTCTTCAGAAGCAAGTGCTAGTAAAATGGCGATTGCATCGTCCTGTCCAGGGTCAGTATCGATGATAATTTTTTGAGATGGCATGAAAAAGGCCTATGGTGACGAATACTATAGGGTAGTGGGCACAAACAGAGGGTCAATGGATTTTGGATGATCAAATTCATCACCCAAAATCCAAAGCTAATCATTGTTCTTGCATCTTGATTAGATTACTCTACAGGACACTTATTGTTACTCATATAGTCATGTACTTTAATCGAACCAGATATTATCCCTTTGCGGACTTGCTCCACTTTGGATTTCATAGCACTAGATACCAGTTTTGCATTGTGCTCATCAAGTGCCCAACCCACGCCATCTTCCGCTAAGCCAAGAACTTTAAATCCTGCTTTCCAGGAATTGTCATATCCGGTTTTAAATACTTCATATGCTGCAACATCAACACGCTTTAGCATAGAGGTCAAAACAGAGCCTGGCTGTAGGTGGTTCTGATTGCTGTCAACACCAATGGACATCTTCCCATTGTCTGCAGCAGACTGCAATACACCAAGTCCAGTACTACCGGCAGCAGCGTAAACTATATCTGCACCACTGTCGAACATAGTTTTAGCCAGTGAAGCACCACGTGCAGGATCACTCCATGCAGCAGGAGTTGTCCCTGTCATCTTTTGATAAACAGTGGTTCCTGAGTTGATGTATTTGACTCCTTGAACATATCCGCAGGCAAATTTGTGGATCAAGGGAATATCCATTCCTCCGACAAAACCTACTTTGCCAGATTTGCTTTTCATTGCAGCCAGCACACCGACAAGAAATGAACCTTCATGTTCCTTAAAGATTATAGACTGTACATTTGGCAGGTCTACCACCATGTCAATGATACTGAATCTTGTTTTTGGGAATTCTTTTGCAACTTTAGACAGTGCTGCAGCCTGCCCAAAACCAACTGCAATTATTGGATCTGAACCACGCTTGGCTAGCTTGCGAAGGAACTGCTCACGTTGTGCTTCCTGCTGAACTTCAAATTCTCGGTATTTGATACCAGTTTCTTTACGGAATTTTTCCAGTCCGTTCCAAATACCTTCGTTGAATGACTTGTCAAATTTACCGCCCATGTCAAAAACAACAGCTGGTTTGTAAGCCATCACCTGAGAGGCGCTCCAAAGAAAAACACCTACCAGAAGGACGCTGGAAATCAATCTTTTCATAATCTACTCCTTATAACTATTTCCGAAACTCTGTCCGGATCAGTTTACCAAAAAACCTCTCAGTTTTTGCTGTGAGGAAGCGGGTCAATCCCACGAACGCCACTAAAATAGTGTACGAATGATATATATATAGTTTATATTTGCTGAATATTCAACAGTAAATATAATTTATGGTAAAAAATATAATATATTATTTATTTACAACAGGTATGGTTTTGAAGACGATTATAAATTGATTAAACCAATCAAGATTATTCAAAAATTAAGAATATTTTATTTGAATATTTAACTTACAAATTCATCTCTGGCATCCCGTTTAACCACCGGGCGGCATTGATTGTATTTGCCATCAGCATTGCAATAGTCATCGGGCCAACACCGCCTGGAACTGGAGTGATGTAAGATACTTTTTCTTCGACCTCCTTGAAAGCGACATCTCCTACCATACGGCTGCCAGATTTTTTGCTGGGGTCATCGATACGGTTTATGCCTACGTCAATCACGACTGCACCGGGTTTAACCATTTCAGCCTTTACAAATTCCGCAATCCCGATTGCAGCCACTAGGATGTCCGCCTGTGAAGTGACCTGAGATAAATTTGCAGTCCTGGAGTGACATACTGTAACTGTAGCATCCCAGCCCTTGCTAGAAAGCAGAGTTGCGATTGGGCGTCCGACAAGATTACTGCGTCCAAGCACAACGGTATTTTTGCCTGAAGTTGAGATACCACTGCGCTTGAGCATTTGTAATACTCCGAAAGGGGTACAGGAAATAAATTTAGGCTGTCCCATTGCAATGAGCCCCGCATTCAACGGGTGGAGACCGTCTACATCTTTGTCAGGTGAAATGGCTTGGATTATACGAGTTTCATCTAGTCCTTTTGGCAAAGGGAACTGACATAGAATTCCATGCACCTCAGAATCATCATTGAGGCTCTGTATGAGATTTTCCAAATCTTCCTGAGTCGTGGAAGCTGGTAAGTCGTGTCCGATAGAATGTATGCCTATCTCTGTGCATGTCCTTTTTTTGTTACGCACATAGACTTCGGAGGCAGGATCTTTTCCTACAAGAACAACAGCCAGACATGGTTCTATTCCATTTGATTTTAATTGTTCAACTTCTTTACGCAATTCATCATTTATACTAGTTCCGATTGCTTTTCCAGAAATCAATTCACTCATCTCTTTTCCGTTTCATTAATTTAAATGGGGGGTTACAAATAATTCACTCTTCCTGTATAATTATTGCCAACATAATTTGAGAAAAACCTATGGAAATTTACAAAAATATTGACGCGCTTCACCTCAGATTAGGGTGTAACATAAACAAATTTGAAGGAGGAGCAGGTTTGCCTACGAGTTATTTTGACAGATTAACTGAAGAAATCAATCTACTCTTAAACGGTTGTGGATTATTTGATTTAAAATCATGTTGGTTGATCGCATTAAAAGGTGTTGAAGCAGATACTTTTTTGCAGGGTATGGTGACGAGTGATGTCATGCAACTGGAAATTGGACAAATTCAGTCAAGTTTAATTTGTGGAAACAAAGGCAAAATTCTCCATCATCTGGAAATTTTCCGAAGACATGAAAAAGAATGGATTGTAATCTGTGACCCTGGAGAAGGAAGGGCAGTAGGGACAATGCTTGATAATTTCCATGTTCGCGAAGATTTGGAGCTCTGTTTACTTAATCCCAGTGAAATACTCCGCATAGACTTGATAGGTCCAGATGCAGAAAAAATTCTTAAAAAAATGGGATATTCTTTGGGAAAAGCGGCATGGGAGTTTGAGCATGGGATAGTTAGTACAGCAAAGTTGAAATTAGGAAATTCATCTCGCTTTGTAAATTTGGTTAGCACAAACGTTTTTCAAAATTTTGTCAAACTGGTGTTAAAAAATGATAATGCTGACTTGATAGGGTTAGAAGCCTTTGACGAAATTCGAATTTCAGAGGGTATCTCTCGTTTTGGAGTTGATTATAGTAGAGATAATTTTCCACAAGAAGCTGGACTTGCTGACCACATTTCCTTTAAAAAAGGTTGTTACATAGGTCAGGAATCACATGCCAGGATGTATCATCGAGGGCATCCGAATTGGATATTATCCTGGTTGAAGATTCCAGAAGGTTCTGTGGTTGATTCTGGGGATACCCTTTTTTACAATGAAAAAGAAATCGGGAAAATTACTAGTTTAGCTTGTATTCCCGAAAGAGGTATCTTAAGAGGAATTGCCATGGTACGGCATGAATTCGCAGATGTGAAAAACCTACTTTCGTTATCAGTTGACTCTAAACCAATTATTAAACAAGAAGCATTACCTTTTACAATTGTATAAAAAAACTAGTGCATGACCAAATTCTTCTCTCTTCCTATTTATCTAATACCTATGGGTTGTTTTACGGGTATCTTGCTTGTGGTGTTTCTTTGTGTTTTAAGCTATTCAGTATCTATGAGTTAATGTATAAAGCGTAAAACTTTATCGAAATAAAAGTAGCGGTTAAGTGAGAGGTTACTAGAAAGTCTGTAATAATAATCATCTTCAGAAGTTCGATAATTTTTACGTCGGATACTCCATTTTCGTCCAGAAGAATCCATTCTAAGTTGAGAAACTCCGAAATCAATGTTAGCCCGCTTATCAGATTTGTTCAAGTAAAGGACAGCTGGAGCAAATTCACTCCGTTCAGATGAAGTAATTACCTTTATCTTATCATCGACAAAATGTAGTACATAACTTACCAGCGATGGTGGCTTCCAAGTTGTGGGATCTTTTTTTTTGTTGATTAAGATAGGTCGGTGATCCAGAACATTTTTAGGGTTTGTTAGAAAATTGTTATTTAATTTTCCTCTTACTTCGAGTGGTGAAAGCTCCTTGAAATTGATAAACTTTTTGAACTCATTGTGGACATATCCAAGAGGCGATTTTCGTTTGATTTTCAATCCAATGGCATTGATGTTATATTCCGCTAGTTGTTTTGCTTTTGCACGGTAAACAACATCTTCAATAAAGAATATCCCAGTTTCACTTGAAATATTTCCACTTATTAATTTGCCGTTAGGAGAGTTGAATCTGATTAGTAAAAACATTTCTTCTGCCAGACGCAGATTGGAGGAAAAACGTTTAAATTCCAATTCAATCTTACCTGTTATCAATAAATGCCACCAATGTTGCATTTCTTCACGGGCTTCAATGAGTTTCGGATTTTGAATTAAGGCGGATTCTAACCTACTGTAGGCTTTGTGGAATTCCTTTTTCTTTAGATACTGCTTATAAGATTCAAAATTTTCCTGCGCAACTATTATATTCATTCGCTTCAGTGCTGCAGAAATATGCTCATCATCCGGATTATCAACCGCAGCAAGGCGATACTCTATTGCGGCTTCTGCCCACCGTTTCTGTTTTTCCAGTTCAAGACCTTGATCATAATGAAATGAACATCCTAATATAAAACATGGAATCAAAAACAGTAAAAATTTGCTCCGTGATAAATGGCAATAGCTCATAATTTGGCATTCATTGGATAACTAGGTTCTTCATCATTAATGAAGATATTGTGTGATTGTTATTACAGTCTAAATTGTGGGTAATTTGGTTTTTTAGAGATGCTACAGAGGTTATTATTTTGTGGGATCCGGAAAGGGAAAGTAAATTATCATATGTGTAACTCACTTTAAGATAGACTTTTAACATTATTGCTGTTTCAGCTAGTCAATGAATTAAATAATATCAATCCTTAGAATCACTTATTATTCGCCGAAAGTCAAGTTGCTTGACTGAAAGAAAAGAAGCAAATTGCTGAACAAATAGGATTAAAATAAAGACAAATTGTCTCTTTTGACTTGTTCTGAAAATTGGATTCGGCTAGTATCTGCATAACTGTGCGTGATGTGTTTTTTTAACTTATAGACTTGAGTAATTAAATGATTAAAAAAAATTTATTATTTTTATCCTCAGTGGTCATTTTTTTTGGCTTCCAGAACAATGTTAGTGCGGTTAGTTGCAAAGATCTGAATACTAAGGGTAAAATTCTTAAATTTTTAAAAAAATCAAATCAGTCAAGTCCGCTTTTGCAAAAAAATATTAGTGTTACTCTGCATATGGATGCTTGCGAAGGCAAGGAGTGCAAGTCTAAAAGGAAACGTGCTACCAAGAAAGAAACACTGCATATTATAAAACTTGAAAAGAAACGACGTATTTTTGCTTTGAAAGGGCCAAATTCTCCACGATGTGTGATTCAAAGGGGAGAAAGGCGATTTGTCTGCTCCAGTTGCGAAGTTGTTTCCAATGAAAACTGTAGAAGTTTTCCTTCAGATGGTAGCACGATTTTTCCGGGAACAAATATCGATACCGCCGATTTTACTTTAACTGCAGTAGAAAAAAATGAAATGAGTTGCTCAAAATTGAAAAATCCAAAATATTTCAAAATTGAAACTCTAATCAAAAACGATTCAGCTGAAAACGAACAAACATATGACAAAGTTTTGAGTTTTTATGATAAGGAAAAGGGCGTGCCTATCATGATGCATTATTTTGCGGATAAAGTACTTCGCAAAGTTTATCGATTTTTTCCTAAATATTATGTAAAAGTTGGTGGGCAGTGGTTCTCATCGGTTATGCGTGTGCGAACAACATTGGGTAAAGAGAAAAAATTTATTTTTGAAACACTGACTAATGTAGATAAAAAAAACGGAAAATTGAAACTGTATCTAGATTTATCCGACGATCCTGAACTCAAAAATGTCCCTCCTGAATCGCTGTTCAGTACAGACTGAAGATATACAAACCGGTTCACCGGGAGTTACATTATTTATCTGCATGGTGGGAAAACAACTTTTTCCGGCCTTGTGGTTTTCAATTCTATTTAGTCTTGCCTTAATACTCATTTCTTTACCCATATACTCTCAGGAGAGCGAAGGTGTGAAATTCGAGCAAAGCCTAGTAGAAGATCCCCTTGCAGAGTCTGACACAGATTTAGGTCAGGAAGAAGATCCCCTTGTAGAGTCTGACCCAGATTTAGGTCAGGCAGAAGATCCCCTTGCAGAGTCTGACACAGATTTAGGTCAGGCAGAAGATCCCCTTGTAGAGTCTGACCCAGATTTAGGTCAGGCAGAAGATCCCCTTGCAGAGTCTGACACAGATCTAGGGCTGGAAGAAGATCCCCTTGCAGAGTCTGATACAGATCTTGGTCTAGAAGAAGACCCTCTCGTAGATTCTGAAGCGGAGCTTGATCTGGATGAAGAAATTTTAGAGGGAGAATCTACCGAATTTGATGTATTAGGGAAACAGGAGTCAGAAGAACAACTTGTCAGTGAAGAGGAAGAGGAAGTTTTTCCACCAAGAGTTACTTTTAACCATGAAGTAAAAACAATGTTTGGAGCAAGTGAAACCAAGGGATTAGATCTTTTAGATCCATTGCTGAGTGAAATCAAGGAACTGCGCTTTGTTTCAACATACGATCAATCAGTGAAGGTGCAAACATCTCCTCGGATGTACAATTATTTCAGGCTCTCAATAAGTTTTTCGCAAAACTATGAATTGGAGAAACAACGTATCTTTGATGGTTTTGCTAGCGTACGTGAAATTTATTCTAATTACCGAGTGGGTTCTCATCAACTACGTTACGGTACCCAGATATTTGATCTTGGAAAAGTAGATTTAGATAAAGTGATTGATGTGTTGCATATGAATAATATTATGGGGCTTTATACTTTTGACCCGGATGACTCCAAAGATGCTATTCCTGCCATAAGATATAATTGGTTCCGGGGAGAACACACTGCGACATTATATCTGTCTCCGGTTCGGCAGCAAACATTTGGGATGAGGTTCACCGAATTCAGGGAAGAGATTGAAAAAACAGAAGAAGAAGAAAAAGAACAGGTATCATTTCTAAGGGATTATTTTGGTATGCAATATCAATGGACTGGAGATATTTTGGATGCAAGATTTGGTCTGTTCCATTGGTTTGACTCAAATCCATATATAAAACTTGAATATCAGCGAGTTACAGATAATGACTCGACGACTCTCCAGGGCTCATTTGAGAATATGCTCTCCAATTATGACGAACAAGAAACCCGTTCAGATTTTTTAACATTGGAATTAGATGCAGTTTGGAGTGATATGGTATGGAAATTGGAATCCGGTTTATTCAAAAAAAGGAACTTCTATTCCTATGAAGTCCCAGAAGGGAAACACGTTCGTCTTTCAACTATAAGTTCACCTCATTTTGCATTTTCTACTTCGTTTGAGAGGACTTTCAAGTATTTTTACTGGCTAATGATTTATTCTCATCGAAAGTCGTATGATGTGCCTGCAGATACGCAAATTTTTCATTATGAAAATGAGTCTAACCTGATCCCCCATAAAAGGGATGTGGAACGTAATCAGTTTTCCGGTGTGGCGGTTTTGAAAACACCAGATAATTCTTTGCGTATAACATTGCTTAACTATCAGACCTGGCCTTTCGTACAGCATGGCTTTGCTTCGCTTTTTACATGGGAGCGTTTCAAGGATGATATGGAACTAGAATTGAAATTTTTTCGTTTGGAAACAGAAAGACAAAAAATGCTAGAAAATAAAATTCAAACAAATCAGATATTTTTGACTTATACTCAAAAATTTACTGCAAACTGAAGCAAGCATGTTTGTACATATTATTACTCAGATAAATCAATATCCCAAATTGATTCTTTTAGTTATTTTTGCCGTCAGCATATTCTTTTTTTTGAAAGCAAAGGATGGGCTATTTGATTCAGACAGCGGGAGATTACGAATCAACAGCACGGTAGAACCATTCATTGAACGTGATTCAGGAGCATACCAGCAATTCCTGGATGCAAGAGAGGCATTCGGTAGTGAAGAAGTTGTAGTGATTGCTCTTCACAATAAAGAAAAAGAACCAGTAGGACTCGATTATTTGTTAACATTATCTCACCTGAAATCAGATATTGAATCCAAAGTTCCCGGGATTTCCAAAGTCATTAGCATGCTGGATATTCCACAAGCTTCAGGTAAATGTGCAGGCAAATCATATTTTCATCAAATGGAAATAGGTTCGGTTTGCATTTCTGTCTTAGAAAAATATAAAAATGAAATTTCTTGCCTCAATAGCTCTTCCTCTGAAAAATTAAACTCCGTAGATAGTGTTGATAATCTGGAAGAAACTCTTGAAGAAGGAATTGAGGATGACCTAGAGGAAAGTCTTGATGAGGATTTTGAGGAAAGTCTTGAAGGCACACTCGATGACAATCTGGAAGATAAAATTGAGGATAACGAGGATGAAATTAAGACTGGTTCTTCTGAGTCTTCATCGCAAGAATGCTTAATTGAAAAATCCGGTTTAAGCAAACAAAAAATACATGCTAATGCTGAAGAAAAAATCCGCAAAACTGTCAGCAGTTTAAAAAACCACCCACTCTTTCAAGGGGATGTTCTCTCCAAAGATTTGAGTACTGCCGCACTGATTATCTCCTTCAATCGAGAATCAAAACCTGAATCAGATAAAACCCAGGAAATAATTAACCAACTGCTGGTCAAACATCAAAATAATACGGAAATATCTAAAACCCTTCGAATGGCTTATGCAGGCCAACCCAGGCAAATCAACAAGGCTAGCCGTTTGATACGACAAGATATGCAGCGAATTCTACCAATGAGTTTGGTTTTAATTGTAATAGTGCTTTTAGTCGCATTCCGGAGTATTAAGGTCGTCTTTGTACCATTATCAGTGGTCTTGTTAGGACTTCTTTGGACAGCTGGAATCATTGGGTGGGTCGGAGACGAACTTAATTTGGTCACTATGGCTTGTGCACCGATCATTGTTTGTGTGGGTAGCGCTTACGTGATTAAGTTTCTCAATCAGTATCAGATTGAAGCACTTGAAACGAAAAAAGAAAAGATTGACGGAGTCCCCGCTTCTTCAATTTCACAGATAATAAGGGAGACCCTAAATTCCGTCACGGTTCCTGTCACTGTGACAGCCATAACAACTGTCGCGGGTTTTATTGCTCTAATGGTCAGCCCAATTCCTGCTGTTCAACAGTTGGGGTTGTATTCAAGTTTAGGTATTGTTTCAATTAATTTATTTACACTAACTCTTGCACCTGCTTTACTGCATTATTTCCATATGCCTGAAATAGCATCAACCGACGAGAGCAGAGGTTTACTCGATCGTTTTTTCAGGTTTATAGCAGAATGGCTCAGACTGCATAGCAAACGTTTAATCTGGATCTGGCTATTTACTGCCTGTCTTGCGGCTTTTGGTATGATGGGACTCAGCATCAACAGTAATAATAAGACTTTTCCTGAAGAGAGTCAATTAGTGAAAGATTTGAAATTGATTGAAAATGAATTGTCCGGAACTGATACTTTGCGTTTATTATTCAGGGCGCAAACCGGTAGTAATAATCAGGATACTACAACGAAAAATCCTCTGAAAATGGCAAAAACTATTTTAGGTTTGAAAGATCTCCAAGATTGGATTTTTCAGGTAAATGGTGTGACTGAAATTGATAATTTAAAAGGATTGAGAATTGATAAATTACATTCTCCGGTCAATGTCCTGGATCATTACCGAATGGGACTTGATAAATTAACAGACCAAGAAGTAGTTGATTTTTTTAAAAAAACAAGTGAAAACGGTCCAAGGTTTTTAAGTACTGCAGAAGATGTGCTTCAGGTAACGATTAGAATGCGTAGCAGCGGATCAACAGCATTCCTCTCACTGAGAGATATGTTGCAGTTAAAGGTACCGGAATTTTTGCCGCATTTAAAATTTAGTTATACGGGTGGTGGAGTGCTCTCCAGCGAATCTGCAAACAACATTGCTCAAGGTCAGATAAACAGTGTTTTTTTAGCATTGATCATAGTTTTTGTCATTCTTTCGCTGCTTTTCCTTTCTTGGAAAATGGGGGTGATTGCCTTGTTTCCGAATGTAATTACAATCCTTGTATTTTTTGGTTCTCTTGGCTGGCTAGAAATTCCAATTGGCGTTACGATTTCAGTAATTGCAGCTATTGCTCTCGGGATTGGCGTGGATGACACGATCCATTTTTTAAGTCATTACAACGAAAATGCAAATAAGTTAAGGAATAAAAGGGAGGCATCATTAATAACATTGCCAATTGTTGCACGTCCCATGATGTTTTCTACGATAGCACTGTCAGCGGGGTTTATCCTCTTTGTGCAATCTGAGATGGAATCCCAGATTTTGTTTGGTGCTTTTACCGCTTTAACGCTGATGGTATGTCTGGCAATAGATATGACTTTTTTGCCATCCGTCGTAATGGAAACAGGTTTAATCACTGTTTGGGATTACGTTGGACTCAAATTTGATGAATCATTTATAAAAGGGATTGATTTATTTCAGAACATGACTGTCAGAGAAGCAAAGATAGCCAGTTTGACGGCCTATCCAGAGGATCTGAAACAAGGTGAGTTGCTATTTTCTCAGGGAGATATTGGTGATGAAATGTATGTAATACTGGATGGATCTATTTCTATCTTTCTTGAAAAAAACGGAAAGCGTACTGACCTAGTCCGTCTGGAAAAAGGTAACACATTTGGTGAAATGGGGCTTTTCAGAAAAGCTGAGCGTAGTGCTAGTGCCGAAGCTGCAGAAAAAACACGCCTGTTGGTCGTTAATCGTGACTGTCTTGATCCTCTTAAAAAACGTAATCCAAAAATAGCTGCTAAACTATTTTTAAATTTGGCAAATCGACTTCAATCGTCTCTGAAAGACACGCATCAGCGTTTGCTTACGCAAAAAGACTTTAATCTCAAAAGCCTGGAAGAAAATTTAAATAATGATGAAAAATTAAGGGAACAGGAACTTTTGAAAAAGCCTGAAGTTCTTTGGGAGAACCTAGGTAAAAAATGGGTAGATAAGTTACAATCAATTAGTCAAACCTACAAAGTCGCCAAAGGAAGGAGATTATCAAAAATTAAATACGATACGGGAGACTTCCTGTTCATTGCTTCTGGAAAAGTTGAAATTGAATCGATAGCCTCTCCTAAAAGCGATACGTTTTCTGTAGGATATTGCTGGTCGAGGAAAGGTTTTGATTTAATTGGAGAATATACTCTTTGCGAGGGAAAAGAAAATGCGACGGCTCGAGCGGTGGCATCACAAGACTCAATGTTACTACTGTTCACGGAGACAAAATTATTGGCATTGGCAAAGCAGGAATCTCGTCTTGCATCTCAATTTCTTGAGGACCTTGTATGTTTGCTTTCTGATCAGCTTGCGATTGCCGATCAACGCCTGCAGAACAATTAAGCATCTTGATATTAGATTATATAGTTTAATAATTATATAATCAGATAACTTTAAGCATCATAATTATGAATAAACATTTTATCCTGGGTGTGTTTTCATTATGTTGAAACTCATTTGTCTTTGGGGTGAGTTTGACGAATAAATCATCTAAAAATATTCTTATTGTGGATGAATATGCATTCTCAAGGAGGGTATTGGTTGATACTCTGAAACAGTTGAAGTATGAGAATATAGAAGAGGTTCCCGACGTATACTCTGGGCTGGTAAGACTCAAATCAGGTCTTTTTGATCTTGTAATAACGAAGTGGGAAACGAGTAAAATGAACGGATTGGAATTCCTGATGCAAATTCGCTTCGATCCAAACCTAAAGGAAATACCTGTTTTGATGGTTTTTGAATATGAAATGCAGGAAAATATCGTAGCTGCATTCAAAGCTGGTTTGAATGCCCATGTTGTCAAGCCAGTTGATTTAAAAAGTTTTGCTGAAAAAATGGAAGAAATATTTAAATAAACTATGAACTATTATTTTCTGTCATCTATTATTTGAAAAGAATCAGAAAACAAAGATGTCAATTAGTATACGATTCTGAACTCATTGAAGTTTTTAATTTCTCCATATGTCTTTTCTATATTGCTTACTAAAGCTTCCTTAGGTCCTATGTAGCACCATTTAATAAAATTATTTAATGCCAAAATATTCCCTTGTGCTGTCGTGAAAACAGAGCCATCATGTAGGTTCTTGACGTATCCCATAATTCCCAGAGAATCTGCTTTGCGCTTCACTGAAAAGCGGTAACCTACACCTTGTACTTTCCCATGAATTATAAGTTTGATACGTTTTTGGGAGCTCATTCCTTATCATTCTTCTATTTTTTCAACCTTTTCTCAAAAACATCTTTTGAATTGGATTGTAGAAGGCTTGCACTATTCCTTATTGGTTTTTTCCAAAGGCGGGTTATCCGATCGGCAAGAAGGTGTATGTCTTCAAGAATATGTGAATAAGGCTCCACGTTTTTCAATGTCTTACGTTCCTGAAAGGCTCTTGTAACAGCAGCATCAGTAAATAAGCAACCAAAGTAGTCTCCTTTTAACAATAAATTTTGCTTGAAATGATTTTCTATAGAAGGGACTATGTCTAATTCTCCTGGCAAATTACATTTGTTAAAAATAATCCGTGGCCTATAACGAATCCAATTTTGTTCGGCTTCATTCGCGATATTTCTATCAATTTTAGAAATTTCTTCCAATATCCCACTCACAGTAAGGAATTCTTCCTCAACGGTACGATTGTATGAGTCTCGCATCTTTTCATCAAGGAATGTATTCTTAGGCAGAGAACGTTCAATTACTCTAAATGCAAAAAGTTTCAGAAAAGTGAGCATGTTCATATTTGAAGTATGCTCTGTAGTAGTGATAATCATTCCAAGATGAGTCATACCAAAAAAATCCAAAGTATTGTATGTGCTTCCGCTTCCCAGATCTAATATCAAATATTCACATTCCAACTGTTTTAAATTACTAATGAGACGCATTTTTTGAACGTGGCGCATATTTGCTAGGAAAGGACTTCTTACATCACCGGCTAGGAATCTAAGGTTCTCATGTTCAGTTTCTACAAGCAAATTATCCAGCTTGCTCAAATGTGCGCGTACAAAATCACCAATCCCCGGATGTATGTTCTTTATACCTAAACAGGTATGCAAATTTGAACCTCCAAAATCAAGGTCTGCCACAATAACCTTTTTGCCAAGTTCTGCTAAAGCAATAGAAAGATTTGCAGCTACAAAGCTTTTCCCAACACCACCTTTGCCACTTGCAATTGGAATTATTGTTTTTTCCATACTTTTTTCAGGTTTGTTTTTCGAAAGTACAAATATATTATCTTGTATGAGCAAGTAATAATAAACAAGAAAATAGATAAAAGCAAATAAAAGTCTTCCTAGCAATATTCATCTATAGTCAGCTTATTTATATCAAGTTTAATAAAACGAATATCTAAAATGTTTTTGATTAATTATCTATAAACAATTTGTGGTAGTCACAAGGTTCATATAATTAATGAAATTATAAGAGAATCATTACATCCGCTGACAGAAATTAATCAGATAGTAAAGGTGATACTGGTTGCTATACCTTTAAGTAAATAGAAGTCGAGAAGCATCATTAAAAGAAGTTATTTTTGGATTTATTGTTCATGCTAATTAGAAATTTATACATGTTGAATATCAAGAAATTACTTTTCATATTCATTGTATTAAGTTATATTAATTCGTCATTTAAAACAAATTATAGAATATTATTTTAACCATCAGGAAGGTCTATATGGGTAAAAAAAATAATCCGAAACCGGAAGTTTATGAATACCAGGCTGAAATGCAAAAATTGCTCGAAATTTTGGTCCATTCGCTCTACACAGAACGCGAAATTTTTCTACGTGAACTTGTCTCTAATGCATCAGATGCCTTAAGTAAAGTTCAGCTAACGAATTTGACAGAGGAAAAAGTTCTGGACAAAGATGAGGAACTACAAATTAAAATTTCTTTTGATGAGGATAAGTCAAAGATCGTGATTGAAGATTCAGGATGTGGAATGAGCAAGGATGAGCTAGTTGAAAATTTGGGTACAATAGCAAATTCTGGAACACTCAAATTTTTGCAGCAGGCCCAAGCAGAGAAAAAATCAGCTGAAAACTTGATAGGTCAATTTGGTGTTGGTTTCTATTCGGTATTTATGGTAGCAGAACGTGTAGAATTGATTACCCGTTCTTGGCAGGTTGATTCTAAAGCATGGCAATGGACTTCAGAAGGAGGTGGTCAGTATGAATTAAGTCCAGTTGATTATAATCATCGTGGGACACAAATTACTGTTTTTCTAAAGGAAGATGCGAAAGAGTTCTGCAGTGAATGGAGACTGGAGTCAATCATAAAAAAATATTCGAATTACCTGCCTTTCCCAGTAAAGCTTAAAGACAAAACGATTAATCAGGTAAAAGCGATTTGGACTCAATCGAAATCGGAAGTTAAGGCAGATGAATATACTGAGTTTTATAAGCAAATTACTCACGCTCAAAATGGGGCGCTGCACCATTTGCATTTTAACGTTGATGCACCGATCCAGTATCATGCCCTGCTGTATTTGCCTGAGTCAATAGGCAATGAGGTCCTTTATGCACGAGAGAGCAAAGATGTAGCACTTTATGCTCAGAAAGTTTTGATTCAGTCGGGTAACACACATTTATTCCCTTCATATTTACGTTTTATTCAGGGTGTGGTTGATTCAGAAGACATTCCACTAAATGTATCAAGGGAAAGTGTTCAGAAAAATGCATTGATCGAAAAAATAAAAAACAGTTTAACTTTGCGTGTATTGAAAGAACTACAGTTTTTGGCAGATCAAAATGTTGAAAAGTATGGTAAATTTTGGCAGCAATATGGGACATTAATCAAAGAAGGCATTTCCGCTGATTTCAAAAATAAAAACCGACTGATGGAACTGTTACGTTTTAACTCTTCCGTTTCCGAGAATTCATCACCTGAAGTTTCCCTCAAAGATTATGTTGGGCGGATGCGTGAAGAACAAAAAGATATTTTTTATGTAACAGGGGGTTCACGAGAGGCAATTCTTCACAATCCTAACTTAGAATATTTCCGTAAACAAAGTTTGGAAGTTTTGTTCATGACGGATCAAATCGATGATTTTATGGTTGCGGATTTAAGAGAATATGAAGGGAAAAAACTAAAAAATATTTCTCAGGAAGATATTGATGAAATTGGTGAAAGCGATATTTCAGTGCCCGAATCGTCACTGTCTAAAGAGGAAAAAAATGATATTATTGCTTTTTTCGAAAAAGAGTTGAAAGATCGTGTGAGCGGAGTATCGGACTCTAAGCGTTTAGTTGAAAGTCCCTGCTCTTTGGTAACACCAAAAGATGGAATGACTGCTCAAATGGAAAAGATGATGAAAATGATGGATCAAAAATTTAAGGGGGAAAAGCGAAACATGGAAGTAAACATGAGTCATCCAATTATTCAGAATCTATCAGAAATACTGCAGAAAGACAAGAAACATCCCTTCCTGAAAGATTCTGTTGAGCAGCTTTATGAGAACTCAATGCTGGTTGAAGGACTTCTTGAAGATCCAGTACAGGTTTTATCGCGTTTTCAAAAATTTATGGAATCAGCAAGTGCTTACGAGCTGGAAAAATTATCTTGAGTATTACTATTACTGAATGTTTCAGAAATAGTATAATTTATATAGATTTTATACTAATTACACAATGTGTTATTTGAAATTTCCTCTTCAATCTTCATAATGTTTTCTTCATATTCATGAAGGGCAGTTTCAATCTGCAATGAGTATTGACGCAGTTCGTGAAGTTGATTGAGATATTGCTCAATTGCTTCACTATGGAAATTTGAATCAGTTGGATTATCAACTACATTTTCAAGCAATTGTTTGCAGTCCGTAGTCAGTTTTGCGAGATCTTCCTTGATAGAGATAAGGTAAAATGAGTCTGTTTCATGGTAATTCAAACTGATTTTTGAATCTTCCAGTTCATTTTCCTGCAGTTTCGCATGATCTTTCATGTAAGATGAGATTTCTTTCAATAGTTTATTATAACGTTCAACCAGTGATTCACAATCTTTACGTAAGATCTGTATCTCTCTTGGTAATTTGTAAGGGAATGTATCCAATAACGCACTAAAATAGTGTTTAAGGATTTGATTAAGGGTTTTGATCAATGTCATATGATTTCATCAATATTTTGTTCGTTGAACAATAAATTAGCTGGATTAGAAATTTTTGTCAAACAGTGAATTCTTTTAAAACCAATCGATAAAATTAAAGACCGGGAAAAATATATGGCAATTTCGATGACAGGTTTTGGTTCAGCAGATGTACAGTGGGAGAGCTGGTCATGTCAGGTTGAAATACGTTCTGTTAATCAGCGTTTTCTTGATATACGCTGTAGACTACCTTTGGGTTTTCAGAATTTGGAACAAGATTTTAAAAAACAGATTAAAGAGGTTTGTACTCGAGGAAAAATAGATTGCTCTGTCAGATTGGAGAAAGTTGTTGGAGAAGAAAAATTAAAACTAAATCCAGAACGTGCCCTACTATTTAATGGATTACTGGGTGAATTTGAAGAATTGTCTGGACGAAAGGTAAATGTTGAAGCAAAAGATTTATCCAGAATAAATATTATTGAAGAAAGTAAATCTGGAGAGCCTCCTGAAGAATGTCAAGGGGTTATTTTAGAATCACTTGCACTTGCAATCGAAAGTCTGCAACAAATGAAACAACGTGAAGGACAGGCTATGCATTATGATATCAAGGATAGATTAGTCCATTGTGACCAGATTCTGAATACAATTGAAAAACTATCTCTTGAAGAACCAGGACTTTACCGGGAACGGCTTCAAGATCGTCTAGCACAGTTTAATGACGAAACAATTTTAAACCCAGAACGACTTGAACAGGAAATTGCTTTGCTTGCAGATCGTCTTGATATAAGTGAAGAATTGTTACGTTTTCGTACACATCTGCAACACATGAATGATATTTTGGAACAGCGTGAGATCGGTAAGAAAGCAGAATTCATGATGCAGGAATTAAATCGCGAAATCAACACGATTTCATCTAAAAGTAATCAGGCGGAGATAAGTAAATCTTCTGTAGAAATAAAAAGTCAGTTGGAAAAAATAAGAGAACAACTGCAGAATATCGAATAGAATTTTAATGAAAATAACCCTTGCAGGAAGTCCTGGTTCTGGTAAATCAACACTTCGAAGGCAGATTGCTGAGCGATACGGATTAGTAACAAAAGGTACTGGCGAATTTATGCGTGATTTGTCTGTCAAGTTTGGATACAGTGACATTACCAAGTTTCTTGTAGAATATGTTTCTGTGCACCCAGAAGTAGATCGACAGGTGGATGAGGAACAACGGATATTTGGTAAAGAAAATGAAGATTTTGTGCTTGATGCCCATTTAGGATTTCATTTTGTTCCAGACTCAATCAGAATACGTCTCATTTGCGACTTGGAAGAAGCGGCTCGAAGAATTTTGAATGATTCTGACAGAACTGCTGAAGAACCTAAAAATATTAGAAGTAGCATGGATGCAAGCAAAAAAAGGAGGGAGACCATGCGGAAGAACTTTATGAATCTTTATCAAGTTGATATCGATGAGTATTCGAACTTTGATTTTGTCTTAGATACGACGGCTCTTTCATCTGAAGAAGTTTTTGAGAGAGTCTCATCTTTTATTGATTTGCAAATTGCTTGAATAGTTTCATTAAATATATAAAAGAAGAAGGGAATTATTGTCTATGAAACGTCTTATAGGTATACTAAAAATAATTCTCACTTATGCACCAGTAGCTCAACTGGATAGAGCAACTGACTTCTAATCAGTAGGTTATAGGTTCAAGTCCTATCTGGTGCGCCACTATTATCAACGGATTACAGCAGTTTTACTTTTGGTCAAGTTCCATAATTGTGCCACTTTTGTGCCTATTTCTTCCAAAATGCTTCCTCAAATTGCGCCAGCAGTCGGGCACCCTCCAATTAAAAACAC
>SHAT01000033.1 GCA_004213175.1 Pseudomonadota bacterium
CGCGTAGATTTTTTCTTCCGCCAGATGAAATTCAGCGGTGTTCCTTCAAAACCAAAATGATAGCGGAACTGATTAGCAATATAACGTTCGTAAGCAAAATTTGTTTTGTCAGGATTGTTCGTCATAAAAACAAAAGACGGCGGCGCGACACTAACCTGATTACCGTAAAAAACTTTAGTCGGACGACCTGATTTTGAGGGCGGAGGATGTTGATTGACTATTAGCTGGAGGATAGTATTTAAATCAGATGTTTGGATTCTCCTTACATACTGTCCATGAACATTGAGAATTTTTTCAAAAATCTGAGGAATCCTTTGTCCAGTTTTAGCACTCACAAAAAGTATCGGTGCAAAGCTGATAAATCCCAAACGGTCGTATACTTCTTCTTCTACTTGCTTCAAGTTTTTACCATCTTTGTTGACTAAATCCCACTTATTCATCACAATCAGTAAAGATTTCTTACGCTCATTCGCATAACCGGCAATCTTCATTACTTGATCTGTTATTCCTTCCAGAGCATCAATTATTAAGAGTGTCACTTCCGCACGTTCTATGGATTTGAGTGCAGAAACTATGCTGAAGGTTTCGATCTTCTGACTTACTTTACCACGCCGGCGTATGCCAGCTGTATCAACCAGTAAATACTCTCTCCCTTCATAATTACATATACTATCAACAGGATCACGTGTTGTTCCGGAAACAGAATCCACAATCATCCTCTCCTTACCTAGCATGGCATTGACGATTGATGATTTTCCGGCATTTGGTTTTCCAATCACCGCAACCGCGATTGGTTCATTAGAGCGATCGACTTCATCAACAGAGTCTCTCTTTCCTTCTTTAAGAGGGACCAGATTATCTACTTCTTCCAATAGTCCATCTATACCACGATTGTGTTCCGCTGAAACAGGATAAATTACTTCTACTCCAAGCTGGTAAAAGTCAGAACTTTCTTCTTCCAAACGAGGATTGTCAGCTTTGTTCACTACAACAAACAACCGAGTATCATTTTCTACCATCAAAGTCCGATATATTTCTCCATCTACAGGAGTACAGCCTTCCTGAGCGTTAACCACAAATAAAACACAATCAGCCTCTTCAACCGCAAGACGAGCCTGTTGTACCATTTGATTTCTTAGTGAACTTTCCGAAACAGGTTCAAATCCACCTGTATCAATTACTATAAATTCATAACCATGATATTTGGAAATACCATAGTTACGATCGCGGGTTACACCTGGTTTTTTCTCTACAATGGCTGAGCGCCGCCCGACAAGCCGATTAAATAATGTTGACTTTCCAACATTAGGTCGACCGACTATGGCAACAATAGATTGGGGATTAGACATGTAAATAGGTATTGATGCTAGACATCAAGATTCTTCACTCGAAGCGCATTCTCTTCTATGAAATTACGGCGTGGCTCGACCTGGTCGCCCATCAAAATGGTAAAAATTCCATCTGACTCAACCAAATCTTCAACCTTTACTTTTTTCAATGTTCTAAAGTCTGGATCAAGTGTTGTTTCCCATAATTGTTCAGGGTTCATCTCTCCTAAACCCTTATAACGTTGGATATACATACCTTTTTTACCAAAACTAATCATAAAATCAATTATTTCTCCCCACGTCTGGAAAGTGTGGCTTTCTCCTTCTTTTTCTTCAGTCAGTACAACACCATCTTCTCCGAGAATTTCTATAAGACTTAAGCGTTCCTGAAACATTTGAGAAAAATCATAGGCACTCATATTCTCCAGTAGATTCAATGACAGCTCAATCTGAGTCTCATTAACCTCGATTAATATATTGTTTCCCTGTTTTTCAGGATCTACTGTAAGTTTATAATCGGGATAATTTTCCTTCAATCTGTCTATACATTTGAGGATGTGGTCAGCACCACCCAAATCTATTTCAATTTTGTGCTTAAGCAGAAGATCTACCAGTAATCTCAGATTTGTATTAAAACACAAACGTTCGTAATGCGTTTTGTAAAGCCTGATCTTGATGGCCGCCTGATACAAATCTTCCCCGGCGAGGCTTTTCCCATTATCCGTGCTGAGAATTAATGATTCACTTGAATCTCTAAATAGACGTTCGGTTAGTTCATTATCATCTCTAACATAAAAACTTGAGCGCCCTTTTTTTGCCCTGTACAATGGAGGCTGAGCGATATAGAGATAACCGTTTTCAATTATCTCTGGCATTTGTCTGTAAAAGAATGTCAGGATCAAAGTCAAAATATGGCTGCCGTCAACATCTGCGTCAGTCATGATGATGATTTTGTGGTAGCGAATTTTTTCCATATCAAATTCTTCTTTGCCAATACCCGTCCCCATTGCGGTAATCATCGTTTTTATTTCCTCATTGCTTAGCATCTTGTCAAAACGTGCCTTCTCCACGTTTAGTATTTTACCTTTTAGTGGTAATATCGCCTGATTCTTGCGGTCACGTCCCTGCTTTGCGGAACCTCCAGCAGAATCTCCCTCCACTAGAAACAATTCACTTAGTGCAGGATCTGATTCCTGACAGTCTGCAAGTTTCCCAGGCAAAGTGCTGAATTCAAGAACATTTTTTCTACGCGTCAGTTCCCTAGCTTTTTTTGCAGCAATCCTGGCCCGTTGAGCGTCTATGCCTTTAGCAACAATTTTTTTTGCAACAACAGGATTTTCCTCCAGGTAAGCGCCCAAATATTCTGAGACCAGAGTTTCAACTTTTCCCTTAACTTCAACATTAGTCAGCTTAATTTTTTTCTGCGATTCAAACTGTGGATTCATGACACGTGCGCTAATTACTGCTGCCATACCTTCACGAACATCCTCTCCTGATAAATTTTCCTTTGAATCGTTAGCAATTTTATTTGAGGTCATGTAGTTATTCAATGTACGGGTAAGAGCCCCTTTGAAACCTGTTAGATGTGTTCCTCCTTCAATTGTATTTATGTTGTTTACAAATGAAAAAATGCGTTCTGTATAACTATCGTTGTACTGAAAAGAGACTTCAATTTCCACATCATCCGATTTTCCGGAAAAATAAACTGGAGATTCATGCAAAACACTTTTATTTTCATTAATGTGCTTGATAAATGAGGCAATTCCTCCTTCATATTTAAATTCCTGAAAACGTTCGGTCCGGTTGTCCCTGATAGAAATTAGAATTCCCCTGTTCAAAAATGCTAATTCCCTTAGACGGTGTGCTAAGATTTCGAAATTAAATTCAACATGATCAAAAATAGTCTCATCGGGCCAAAAAGTTATTAGTGTTCCGGTTTTTTTACTTTCTTCAATTTGATCGAGTGGAGTGACGGTAATACCCTGCTTGTATTCCTGCTTCCACAAAAAACCTTCTCGGTGTATTTCTGCAATCATTTTACCGGAAAGTGCGTTCACCACAGATGCCCCCACACCATTCAATCCACCTGAAACCTTGTAGTTACTATTATCAAATTTTCCCCCTGCATGAAGACGTGTCAAAATTAGTTCAACTGCAGGAATACCCTCTTCTTCGTGGATACCTACGGGAATACCCCTACCGTCATCTTCAACAGAAAGACTTCCATCCGAATTGATGATTACGTGAATTTCAGTACAGAACCCTGCTAATGCCTCATCTACACTATTATCTACTACCTCAAAAACCAAATGATGAAGAGCAGCACTGTCTACTCCGCCAATATACATTCCAGGGCGCAGGCGAACCGCTTCTAGTCCCTGTAATACCGTAATATTAGATTCATCGTAATCCGAATTTTCTATGCTTTCAATTTCAGGCATTTTTTTCTTTCATGAAACAGCTAAACGTTTTATCTAAAGCTATGATTTTAAACCAACTGTCCCTCTTCAATGTGAAAAAATTTTCCGGGCAATGAACTAGATGGCTCTGAGGTTGAAGTGATAAATATTTGGTTTTTTAACTTAACAAAAAACTGCAAAACTTGTTTAATTACTTCTTCATCCAATTCAGAAAATAGGTCGTCAAAAATCAAAACCGGATAAAATTTATATCTATCACATAATAAACGATTTATTGTCATTTTTAAAGACAAATTAGTAATCCTAAACTCTCCTTGCGAAAAATAATCCTTGTCTTTTTTTCCATCGATCAACAAGTAGTACTCATCCCTATGCGGACCAAGCACAGCAAATCCGTATTGTAGGTCTCTCGGCAGACTTTTTTCGAGTTGGTGGAGACAGTTTTTATCATCCATATTAGTTAAATTCAGTGAAGGTTTATAAATCAAAACCAACTTTTCTGAACGACCAGTGAGTTCCATGAAAAGATCGTGCAAATGTACATTCATCAGTTCAACAAAATGACACCGCTGCTGCATTATTTTTATTGAGGACCGTGCTAGCAATTCATTCCAAAGAGGAATTTGTTCTGTAATACCCTTTCTCAATAATGAGTTTTTCTGGGCAATTATTTTTGTATATTCCTGGATGTTCTTAAAATGGAGAGGATCAACGAAGGTCATTATCCTGTTAAAAAATTTTCGGCGTTCCTGCGGTACATTCCGAAATAAATTTACATCTTCCGGAGTGAAAGACAGTGCCATAAAGGAGAGAATATATTCGGAAACACGGTGAGAAGGTGTGTAATCTAAAACTACTTGCCGGCCTCTTTTTGTAACTTTTATGCTGACCTGATGCTGTACCCGCTGACGCACAAGCTGAGCCTGGATAACTGCTTCAGCTTTATTTTCCTGTAGTAGTTGAGCTGTTTTTTTTGTTCGAAATGATTCTAAATTACAGAGATAGTTTACAGCCTCTACCAGATTTGTTTTTCCTTGACCGTTAGAGCCGTAAATCCAATTTAATTCTGCAGAAAAATCGGTGCTACACTTGCTATAGTTGCGAAATTGAGAGACCTCAATATTGCGGATGATCATGTCAAATTAATTGATGAGTGTCGGTAACCACTCTCTAAGTTTTAAAAAAACAGAGACTCGAAATACGTCAAACTACCACTCAACCCTTAATGGCATAATTACGGATAAAAAAGATTCATCAGTGGGAGATTTAATGATGGTTGGACTCATAGAATTTTTACACTCTAGTATAATATCATCACTTTCAATCACACCTAACACATCTAAAAGGTATCTAGCATTAAAACCAATTTGAAAAGCTTCACCTTCATAACTAGCTTCTATTTCATCAAATACTTCCCCATAATCTGCTTTTTCACTTTCAAGTCTTAAAACTCCTGCTGAAATAATTAGTTTGACAGGTCTCAGTTTTTCAGAACTGATTGAAGAGACTATCCTTAGCGAATTAACCAAACTTTCACGGTTTACCAAAATTTCGAGATTATTATCTTTTGGTATAATTGGATCACAATTCGGGAATTTTCCTTCAATCAGCCTTGTTTTAAAGTTTATATTTCCCCCAGAAAACTGCATTACTCGAGAATCAAACGTTATATTTACTCTCTCGCCAAATAAATCAGCGACTCTTCTTACCTCGGTTAGTGCTTTCCTCGGGACAATTACTTCATTTTCAGATTCAATTTTTATATCATCAACTGATTTAATTATTTGAGCTAAACGATGCCCATCAGTAGATAACCACCTGGTTTGCTGATCATTTGTTTTACCCAAACAAACCCCCATAAGGTTTCTGCGCGACTCATTCGTAATTGCTGCAAAAAGCGTCATGTCTATGCTGCGCTTAAAATCTTCTACAGATATAGTTATAGACTCTGGAAGTTTTTCTAATACTGTTTGTGGATATAAACCTACTTCAACTGAAGGAAGACGTAATTCTGATGATCCACAATTTATATAAATCCAGAGTTGTTCTGTTGAACGAATATTAACCTCTTCAGCTTTAAGCTCCTTAACTATGTCAAAAACTTTTTTTGCATTAACACAAATACTTCCTGGATCTTTAATTTCTGCAGTAATTAATTCAACTAAGGATAACTCATAGTCTGTTGACGAAAATTCAACATTCGAATTATCTTCTTCTTTTGTACTAATTACAAAGTTTGACAAAATAGGTTTAGTTGAGCTTTTGTCAACAACAGAATTGATGTTATGAAGGGTACTACTTAATGCTTCTCTTTTTAAAGTAATTTCCATATTTATTTTAATAGTAGTAGTAGTATTGTCGACAAATTGTTGAAAAGCGTCTAACTTTTTGATTAATTTGTATTAATCTTTGTTTTTTCTGTTTTGAAAATTTGTTGAAAGAATGTTGATAAACAATAATCTATCAAAATATTATAGAAAACCCAATACGAATTGTTGGCTAACAGTTTATAAAATGTTATTTATTAACAACTATGTTCAATAAATTGAATTTTTAGGTCAGATTTAACATCTCTGCCTGTTGGTTAATATTTGATAAGCCTAAAGTAAAATTTTAAATGATTATAAAAGAATCAAGGATGATATTTTTGAGGTTGATTTTAGAGATAAATTGCAGTTAAAAGCATTTTCTCAACGATTGAAAATTTTCCGCTATGCTGGAACCCGACTTCTGTGATTCCTGAACATTCTTTTGAAAGAGTGAAAGTAAATTCAGTGTTAGCTTCATCAACAGTGACTGTTGCATCCTTAAAATAAAGGTAGGTTTTTGAAATCGGGAATAGACATTTGAAGATTGACTCCTTAGCTGAAAAAATAATCCTGAGTCCCAGGTTTGCCTGATCAGGTGTTAGTGATTTTAACCATTTCAGTTCTTTTTCAACACAAACGTGTCTACTTATGTTGAAATCAACCACACGGGATAAACATTCTAAGTCAATTCCGATTCCGGAAATATCGCCAACCTTTCCAACAGCCGCAGCAGCGTATTTACCGGAATGGGAGATACTTCCTAAAACATCCTTAGGCCAGCATGGTTCCTTTGTATCTGTATTTCTCAGGATCGGTTCTGATTCAAGTTTAAATTTTGCGAGAGCTTGATGTGCACACCTTCTACCTAGAGAAAATTCAGACTTTCTTTTAGCAGAACTTAATCTTTCTAGGAATTCTTCTTCTTCTCGAAGTAGAGGAAAAATAAGAGGAACGGAAAAATCCGTGCAAACAAAACTTATATTTTCAGGAAATGGCGAGAGAAACATTAAAAAGCAACTTGAACTCCAATTGTGGTCATTCCACCAGAATATTTCTTTTTTTCAATAGTGTAATCACCTTGAAAATTAACACTTTTTTTACTTGTTATGTCAAGATTTGTAAAAGACATGAAGTGATATCCAATATGAAATTCAACCGTATTCCAAAAAGGTAGTCCTATGTGAAAAAATGCTTCTGAAACAGAGGCTTTCAAGTCACTATTATCTTGATCTAATTTTGTTCCTTGGTAGTTTTCCACGATTGTTGTTTTTGTCTCCACGCCCGTCCCTAGATTATCAATGCCGTAACCAAATCCCACCGAAATTGTAACAACCGGGAATGGAACGTTGTAGAAAAGATTGATAGTTTTGATTGTAGTTGTTGTATCTAGAGATACAGATGAAGTAGTGTCAGAGGAGTCAATTATGGTTTCTTTCTCTTTAAAGCTGACATTTGAATATCCAATGTTTGGAAAAAAAGGTGCAGGATGTGAAATTCCGACCGAGTACCCTGAGGCACTTCCTGGAGCAGCAGAATAAGCTATTGCAGCATCTGCACTGATACCTATAAATTGTGCACTCGCAGTATTATCTAATCCAATTAGCCCCAAAAGTAAACTAGCTGAGAATGCAAGCTTTCTTAGATAATTTGACTTGTTTAACATCTGGGGCAGGGATCCTTTTTAGAAATTGAAACCGATACCAAGGCCAATTACACTTCCTCCGAAGTCATATTTCGTACCCTTATCACTTCCAGAGGTTGATTCTATCTTTGAAGAAATTGATCGATAACTAAGATGAATGTCAAAGAGCGGAATAATTGGCATGCCAAAGTTTGCATAGAACTGGGTAGCAGGGCCATCATCTCCTCCAACACCGCCGTAATAATGTTGTGTTTTACCTGCACCTAATCCAAGAGTCAGGTTAATAATAGGAATCGGTAGCTGATAATAAAGATTATACATTGTGGTTGATAATTTTGACTCTTTATCACACCCAACGCATTTAAGCTTAGTTTCATAACTGTCCATTCCTAGTCCTGGTAATAATGGCACACCAACTTGAATGAAAAAACCACTAACACCATCTGATTCTGCAACGTTACTATCAGAAAAGCTATGAGATAATGGTATTCCAGCACTAAGGTTGAAAAGTGCAAATGCCTGAGTGCTGTATAAAAGCAAACTGGTTGCTGCAAAAACTGATAAAATAATTTTCCTCATCTTCTCTCCTTTTTCAGAGGTTATCATTATAGAAGATTCAAAGTCTTCAGTTGAGCTCTTCCATATTTTCAAATTTACCTAGAGGTCGGGTGAATGTGAACTGAAATGGTTCAACTACCAGTGCATCCCAGGCGTCTCCGGTACTTCCGGAACTCATGGCAAATGGTAAAGCTACTATGAAAAATGCAGTTCCAACTACCGTAAGCCCTAAACTAAGGATGCGAATTGGTACATCGATTACCATTTCAAATGCTCCAGGTCGCTCTACTGGAAGTGCACCTGAAACATTTCCTGCACTTAATGCAAAAAACAGGCAACTTATCATGATGATTTTAAGATATTTTGCACGATTCATGATTATTTTTTGTAATAAGTTTTTTTGTCAAAGTTTAAACTCGGCGATGACCGGTGCGTGATCGGAGGGTCGCTCCTGCTCTCGTGCTTCTGTATCGATTATGCATGCTTGGCAGGAGGAAGTCAAAACAGAATTTGCAAGGATATAGTCGATCCGCATTCCTTCATCACGCTCAAAACCATGGGTACGGAAATCCCACCAAGAAAATTTTCCAGATCTCTGGTCAAATTTGCGGAAAAGATCACTCAGTCCAAATTCAATAAGTTCTGATAATAGTGCATGCTCTTTTGGATGAAAGCTAACTTTGTCTCGCATTGAATCAGGATTCGATAGATCTTTTGCATGAGGCGCAATATTAAAATCACCCATTATTGCCAAAGCTTTGTCAGACTTTATTTCTGCTTGAAACTCCTGAATTAATTCCGTAAAAAACTTTAACTTATACTTAAATTTGTCTGATTCTGTTGTTTGACCTTGCGGCACGTATACATTGACCATACGCATTCCGGAAATAGTTGCTGCAATAAGGCGGGCATTTTCCGGATCATAACCATTGAGAAAACCATTCTGTACATCCTGGATGGGGTGTTTTGACAAAATCGCAACTCCGTTATAGGATTTTTGTCCATAATATACTGATTCGTATCCGGCTTGTTGAAGATCCCAGACTGGAAAGTGAGAGTCTTCAACTTTGGTTTCCTGAAGACATACTACGTCTGGATTATGTTCTTTGAGCCATTGCAAAAGCAAAATTAGGCGTGTCCTTATAGAATTAACATTCCAGGTGGCAATTTTCCACAATTTTTGCTGTTTTGAGCTTTCTAGGTAGAGTTGGTCGTCAGGCAGCAGAAAAGCACTGTTACTATAAGGAATGTTTTGTGGCTGGTCGAAGATTCCGTTCCAGTTGCGTTCGATGCGTATGTTTCCACTGCGCCAGTATAGGTAAATTTGCTCAACCAGTTTTTCTGCAGCAGAGCTCGACTCGTGAAGTATTTTAAATGGAACGCCTTCTTGTTGAAGTTTTTTATTGATCGGATCTGGAATCAGGGTTTCGATACTCTCTTGAGAACTCATTACTCACTAGAAAGAGACTGGAGAAGTTCTGCATTCTCCTGAATTATCTGGCGTCGTTTTTTCAGATTTCTTTTGTTTGGACGATTGTTTGCGTGTCTTTTTGTTGCGGTCTTTTGTTTTGGTGACATTTACCCATCCTTTTGTCTGAGATTAAATCAACTTGTTCTGTTCATAATTAAACGGTATGGTTTAATTATTGTACATTAGAAAGTAGCAAAAAGACCGAAAACTTGCGAGATAAAATTTTCAAGTGAATCTTTCTTCAAATAAAATTAGTTGAGCAACGGAAAACAAAAAATAAAGACAACCAAACCAGTGGTTGGACCACAAATACGAAAATTGATGAAAATGCCTGTAACTGCCCGGTTGGTACTGGGTGAATGCAGTATGGAAATTGATGAAATATTGAGGCTTGGACAAGGCTCAATGCTGGAGCTTGGGACAAAGGTGGAAGACAATTTGACGCTCTATATCAATGATGAAGAAATCGCGAAAGCTAAATCTGTGACTGTAGGAGACAAACTTGGGGCACAAATAGTGGAGATTTCTCCTACAGAAAAACGCCTCAAAGATATAACCGATCTGGAATAAAGGTGAATCTTCAGTGAAATTTCTTTTGATTCAGTTAAGGAGGATTGGCGATGTTTTAATGACGACTCCTTCCATAAGACTTTTACGCGAATCTTTCCCGGAAGCAGAGCTGACTTTTTTGACAGAAGTGCCTGCTGACCAGGTTTTGCGTAATAATCCTTTTCTGGACGAGATTTTAATTTTTCGCAAGGCGCAGACCATTAGTGACTCAATTTCCTTTTTCCGGAATCTTCGGGATCAGCAATTCGACTGTGTAATAGATTTTTTTGGAAATCCACGTAGTGCGTTGATGACACGTTTTTCATTTGCGCCAATCCGAATTGGTTTTGGTTTTCGAGGAAGAAGTTGGGCCTATACTCATCCTGTAAAAATTTCTTCGGAGCTGACTTATGCTGCTCAAGATAAAGCTCAGTTGCTTGGGGAACTAGGAATTTCTACAGATGATTTTGAACTGAATTTTTTTTCCGATGAACAAGATAAAGAATATGCTGAGCAGCTTTTCAGTCAGCTTGGTATAAGAGATGGCGATTTTGTGGTGTCTTTGTCTCCGGTTTCACGCCAGCCATATAAAGTGTGGCCTGCAGAACGTTTTGCCACGATTGCCGACTGGCTGGTTCAGAAATATAAAGCAAAAATATTATTTCTCTTTGGTCCAGGGGAAGAGCATTTTATAGATTCCGTAAGAGGTTCAATGCGACAAAAAGCCCTTCCAGATTATGATATTCCATCGCTTACAGAAACAATGGCCATCTTGAATAAAGTGGATTTACATTTTGGTAATGATAATGGAGTAAGACATTTTGCGGTTGCTGGCGGAATTCCAACTCTTACAATATTTGGAAGGCCTTGGGCCGCAAACTGGACTCCCCCTATGGTAGATCTTCACAGTACACTTGAACATGACCCGGGTTGTAAAAATAATTGTACTTTTCCAGAGTGTAAGTTGGAATGTCTCTATGGTGTTACTATAGAAGCAGTACAGACTGAATTAGAGATGATGATAAGAAAATACTGCTAAAGGAATTTTAATGATTTTCAAGTTTGAAGTAGACAAGTTGTTGATAAAGCAGCTTCAGGAGGTCGAGACATGGCACAGATTTTTGCCAGAGTTTGATTTTTCATCAGTGGAAGATTTTCCCAAGTTGGTTTCAACTCAGCATCAAGTGAATTTTGAACTATGGCATCAGGAAGATTTGGCCCGTGATCCAGATGCTTTAGATTCAATAATTTCTAATGTGAAAAGAGTAATTGATGTCTTGAATCAAAGGCGAAATGATTTGATTGAACAAATGGATCAGTTTCTGCTAAACATTATTAACGCTGAAAATGTGGAAATTAATGCTGAAACCGAGATGAATAGTGAAACGCCAGGCAGTATGATTGACCGTCTTTCAATTAATGCGCTTAAGATTTATCATATGGACGAAGAAATTCAGCGTGGTGAGGTTACAGCAGAGCATCGTAAAAAGTGTAAAGCAAAACTTTCTGTATTGAAGGAACAGCGTAATGATCTGGAAAAATGTCTCGCTAAATTGCTTGTTGATTTAAGTAGAGGAGAAAAGAGGCTCAAAGTTTATCAACAAATGAAAATGTATAATGATGAAAGTTTAAATCCTGTGATTTATCGTAAAGCAAAATCTAGTTGAACACATACTAACATGGGATCAAAGGGGATTTTTCTTGCTTTCCTGATTGTTTGCGCAATCTATTTTTGGAGGAGATACCGGAGCAAAGTGCAGGGCAAATCAGCAGTTTGGGTTAACTGGGTACTTGGAGGAATTGCGATTTATTATGGAATTTCAATTATATTAATAATTATTAGCTCCATATGAGGGCTTTCTGTGATGAAGTTTTTGACTGTTTAAGTATAGAATAATTGATGGGCCTTGTTTTAATAGGAATGTTTTTTTTCTCGATGATTCTTTTAGGATTGTGGGAGAGGCGAAGGTCGAAAAAACAATTTCTCGAAGCTACTCGAAAACTAAAGGAATTGGATGGGGACTTTCCGAATGAGGTTGATGAAAAGTAAATTTGTTAAATCAAAAGTACAGCTAAATCGCAAGTTGTCCATTTTGTGACATTGCCTGTTCTACAAGGATTGCCACGGCTTTTGGCCGAGATAGATTCTTGGCAGAGGCATAGTTGTCCAGCTGCTCCAAAACAGACTCAGGAAGTCCCAATAGAATTTTTTTGACGGGCTCGTTATATTCTTTTTTTCTTCCCGCACCTTCCCGGAAGCCACCTCTCGCCATAATGCCCTTTTTAAATTCTCTTTGTAAATAACAATTCAAGAAATTCTTAGTTTTGCCGATGTTATTAATACATCTTTCAAGATGTGTGCAAGAGTTTGATAAAATAGATTTCAAGACTATTTTATCTTTGATTTTAATCTAATTTAAATGGGAGAAGAAGATGAAATCCAATCGAAAAAATCTTTACCCTTTTCGTCAGATAGCAATTCGTACACGCTGTTTACACCGCTTAAACCCTCAGGAACTTATGGTTCGTAAGGGGTTCTGAGTAGATGCAGAAAAACGGGGGGGCAGTCTCTCTCGTTTTTCTATTATTCTCCAAAAAAAATTCTTAGTTTTCCCACCTCTTTTTCTCATTTTAGCAGTTTCAGTTGCTAAAAATTATCAGTTTCAAAGCAGAATCTTTGCGTACTCCACCAAAATGTGGAATGATAGAAAGTGGTAATCGTTTGTAATTTGAAGTTGAGAAAATCAGTTTAATGTACAAAATACTGTTAACAGGATCGATTCACGAAATTGGCCTGGACATGCCAAGTAAAGAAAAAGATATTGAAATCCAATACACACCTGATTTACCTCTAACTGAAATATTCAAAATAATATCACCTTTCCACTGTATCCTGTCTCGTTCAGAAACATCGATTTCCAAGGAATTGATTGAAAAAGCAACAAAGCTGAAAGTAATTGACCAGTTTCAATTGGCAGGAAATAAACGCGGTGGTAAGGCTAAGTCTTTGATCCGTGTGGATGATGATTTGCATGATGCGGTCGTTAAAGAAATCAGTAGCTAATAAGGAATCAGTTCAGGAATTAAAATTATTTTATAACTGAACCAGTAAAATTTTATAAGTCAATCCACCCAGTGCTGACTTAAATATATTAAGTTGAAAGAGAAAAATGCGTTATCTAAAACCTTTAATGGATCAAAATTTTTTGGAATACGCTTCCTACGTTATTAAAGATCGCGCGATTCCTGATATTTTAGATGGTCTAAAACCGGTGCAGCGCCGAATTCTGTATTCGATGAGGGAGATGGATGATGGGAAATTCATTAAGGTTGCAAATATTGTAGGTGATTCGATGAAACTCCATCCTCACGGCGACGCCTCTATAGGCTCAGCCTTGATCGTGATGGCTAATAAAGAATATTTTATTGAAAAACAGGGTAATTTTGGAAATTTGTTGACCGGAGATCCGGCTTCTGCTCCAAGGTACATAGAAGCACGCCTTACTCCACTGGCCAAAGAAGTCCTCTTTAATTCGGAACTGACGGAATTTTCCGATAGTTATGATGGTAGAAATCAGGAACCAGTTGTACTGCCTTCTAAACTTCCGGTTTCTTTGCTGTTTGGCGCGGAAGGAATTGCAGTGGGAATGTCCACTCGAATTTTACCACACAATTTCAATGAAGTTCTAGATGCACAAATTGCTTTCCTGAAAAAAGAATCCTTTAGACTGTTTCCTGATTTTATGAATGGCGGCTTGTTGGACACAGAGCAGTATGAAGACGGTAACGGCAAGGTGAGAGTGCGTGCCCGTATTGATGTTATAGATGAAAAAATCTTGACCGTTAGAGAACTACCGTTTGGTGTGACGACCGAATCTTTGATCCAGTCTGTTCAGGATGCAGTTAACAAGGGCAAATTCAAATTGTCATCAATTGACGACTTTACCGCGGAGGAAGTCGAAATTGAATTAAAAGCTGCTAGAGGTACGGATTCAAAAAAATTGCTGAAATTGCTCTATGCTTTTACCCAGTGTGAAGTCTCCATTTCCGTTAATATGCTGCTTATTCAAGAGAACCAACCCGTAAATCTGAATGTTAGTGAAGTCGTGCAGCAAAATACAATACGCTTAAAAGATATACTCAGGAGAGAGTTGTTGCTGTCACTAGAGCATGCCAGACGCAATTGGCATATGCGTAGAATGGAAATGTATTTCATAGGCGAAAAAATTTATCAGAAACTGGAAGCTTGTGATTCTTACGAAGAAGCACTTGAAGTGGTGAAAAAAGCTGTAATGCACATTGAGTCTGTGCTGCCTTTTCCAATTGAACAGGTTGATATTGAAAAATTGCTGACTCTTCAGATAAAACGAATTTCACGCTATGATCAGCAGGATAGTCAAAAAGAACTTGATAAACTGAAGGTTATAATAAGTTCATTAAATAAGTCACTGAAAGATGTTACACGTTACACAATTAAATATTTGGAAAAAATAAAAGATAAATATGGGGGGGATTATCCAAGACGCAGCAAAATAGAGAGCTTTGATGAAATACGTGCTCAGGATGTAGCAGAAAAACAAAAAGTAGGTTGGGACCGTAAAGAAGGTTTTCTGGGTCTGAATGTTAAATCAGGTACTACTTCGTTTTTTTGTTCAGCCTATGACAAAATGGTCATTATCCGTAAGGACGGTACATATCAGGTTATTCGTGTTCCGGAAAAACAATTCATCGGGAAAAATGCAATTTGTGTTGAAAAACTAAATTCAGAGACTGTCCATAATGTGTTATACTGGGAAGGTGCAACTAGGGTTTGTTATGCTAAACGTTTCCGTGTTGAAAAGTTCATCATGGATCGCGAATATAATTTGTTCCCTGCTAAAAAAGGTGCAAAAATTTTGCATATGAGTCAGGGCAACGGAATTTTGCTGGAAGTATCTTTCGTGCCTACTCCTAGAATTCGTAAATCAAAAGATATTTTTTTTTTGGATGACTTGGTCATCAAAGGGATTCAGGCTAGGGGGAACAAGGTTTCAAGCAAGTCTGTGCAGAGTGTGAAAGTTATCCCAAATAAAGAACATTCAGACCAAGAACTACCTTTACTTGAGGAAAAACCTCATCCTTTGCAGGAACTACCTTTACCTGAAGGACCTGAAAATTAATGAATTGCATTTTGGGGAAAAAAGTATTATATTCTAAGACTGAGTTTTAACAAATAAAATAGAAGAAATTCATTATGTCCACAAAATGTCAAGTGTGCGGAAAAACTCCCGGCAATGGAAATCGGGTCAGTCACGCCAACAATAAAACAAAACGTCGCTGGATGCCTAATTTGCAAACTGTAAGAATACGTCAAGCTAGTGGAAATCGTAAAAAAACACGTGTTTGTGCCCAGTGTATTCGTTCCGGTAAGACAATAGCCGCTTAAGCCATAAATTTTACATTCAGTCGGTCAACGTTTATAAGACCGGTAGTATGCTTGCCTCTTAATCTCGTTGGTTTCATGCTTTTAAAGGATTGTTCCCAAATATATACTTTGGGGCCTCAGGGCACATTCAGTGACGAAGCCACCCAAAAACTCCGTATAATTGGTGCCAATGTTAATTACACCAGTACTTTTGTTGAAGCACTTTTTAAAGTAACAGAAGATAGTGATTCTGTTGCCGTAGTTCCGGTTGAAAATTCTGTCGCTGGAACTGTTTCGCAAGTCCAGGATTCGCTAGTCAGGAGTGACCTTGTGATACTGGCAGAAATAAATTTGCTGATCGAGTATGACTTGTTAGCAAATTCTGAGTTAGACCAGATTGAGTCGTGTTTTGCTCACCCTCAGGCACTTGAACAAAGCATCGGATTTATTTCCAAAAATATGCCCCGAGCGCAGAGTAAATTGACCAGAAGTAATGTAGATTCCGGTATTCAGTTTTTGGAGTCAGTTGAATCAGAAAATTTTCCTGTAGCAGCTATCGTTCCAGTTTCCTTTGCTAAGAAAAATTCTCAATGGAAAAAAGTCTCTGGAATCCAGGACTACCCTAATAATACAACACGCTTTTTGGTTGTAAGGTCGCGTCAGGAAAATGAACAGCTGGATTATTCCCGCAAAAAAACCTCACTCTTAGTAGAGTTTCAGAATGACCGTTCCGGAATGCTTTATCAGCTTTTAAGCGTATTCAACCTTTTTCAGATTAACCTTTGTCGTTTGGAGTCTAGGCCTGCTAAAGACACTCCATGGGCTTATGTATTTTTCGTGGATTTTTACAATTCTGATGAAACAGAAGCCTGTATTGACGTTCTCCGTGTTTCAAATTTTCGTTACAAAGTACTTGGAAGTTACGATATAGTCAGTTGATTGGCATAACAGATGCGTAACCAGATTGTTGATAATTTTGATAAAATTAAGTACTTACTGTCATTATTTGAGTCAAATTTTAATGTATAGATTAAAATATTTTTTCCATAAATTAAGTCTATCAGCAGGTATTACGACTTTGTGGTTAGTGTTTTGCGGAGTCAGCAGGAGCCCCAAAGAGTCAAAATTTGGACTTCAGGATCTGCAGCCAACAAATATGCTGCAGAGCATGCCTCCTCTTTCTGAAATTCCTACAAGTTTTTATCTCTTAGCATCTACTTTTATTGGTTCAATAGTAGGGGGTATATTTCTGGTACGTTATCTCCAGAAAAGAAAAATCCAGAGAGATCTAGATCAAATTGCCGAAGATCAGGCTCAGCTGGCAGTTGATTCTGAATTTGAAGCACGTCAGGTTGATGATGAGGATCGTGCGTTTTTAATAGATTTTTGTCGCACAAGTGATCCAGCTGAACTTCTCCCGGTAATTATGTCAGCGGAAAAATTTGAGCAAACAGCTGAGGATTATAAAAAATCCTCAAAATTCTCAAAAACGGATTTGAACAAAATATTTCTGCTGCGCAAAAGTCTCCAGTTTAGTTTTAAGAATATGGATGTAGGATTTACTTGTACACAAATGCTTGAAGCAGGAACTCAACTGGAATTCCAGATCCGACATAAGCAAAAAAATATTGTCTTCATGAGTACCATCCTGGATTCTAATGAGACGCAATTGTTGATCAAACCGCCAACAGTAAAACGTCGTCCAGCTAATATGAAGCAGTTTAAGGAATTGTACTGTAAAGTTCGTCGCGGAAATGATGCTGATTATGAGTTCAAGTTTAAGATCATAGGACAATTGATAACAGATCTAAACGCAGTTATTCTGAGGCATACCAAAAGAATTCGCAAACTACAGATTCGAATTTCTGAACGCTTGCCTATGGATCTAGAAATGGATTTTCAACTGTTGAGTGGAGAGCAGTTTGAAATGGAGAAAAAATTTGATTTGGGACGTCTTCAGCATCATAGACTGTCTGGAAAAATAAAGGATATGAGTGCTGGAGGTTTAAAGGTCCAGTTGGATGAAATGCCTCCGCAGGGGATTAACAAGAGTGATGTTTTTCTTTTTCATTTACCTTACGCCAGTTTGCGTGAAAATTTAGCAGCTACTTTGCTTGATGTTATTCCTCGCAGCGGTCATGTCGATCTCCACTTCGTTTTCCGTGACATTGATATGTTGACTCATATGAAAATCAATCAGTACCTGCACCGCAGAAAACAAAGTATGGAAGCAGCCTGAAAAATACAGGTAATTTCTACTATCATTATTAGCCATCTGTTGTTATTCGCCTAGGAATATTAAACCTTGTTTAAGTACCTGTGGCTCAATGTGCTGTTGGTATAGCTGCTCTTTAATGACAAAAGAAATGCAAGCAATGTTGAATGGTGAACAATCTGCTAATCAAACAGCGTCTATAGTTCAGTCTCGATGGCTTGAATTAATAAAATAAAATTTCTCAGAGTTCGGCTGAATCAATCTGACTTTACCTTGGGGTAGAATACTGTAAGCAGAGAATGAATCAAGAAGTCATTCTGGCAAATAAAATATTACGGATGATTTTTCTTCCTTAAGACTGTATTTCTGAATTTGGGAACATATATTTTTCAAACTTTTAAAAATTTAATTTGGAGAAAATGTGACGAAATCTCTGCGGGACACTTTTGCAAAAGACAATTTACCTCCAGCAGAACAGTTACCGGAATTCATTAATTTAGCAAAGTTGGGATATCCGGAAAAGTTTAACTGTGCGAAAAACTTGCTCGACGATGCTTTAGCAGAAGGTTTTGGGGAAAGTATAGCGATCATTACTCCTCAGAAAGAATATACCTATTCCCGTCTACTGAAAGATGCAAATAAGATTGCACACGTGCTCATAGATGATTGTGGCTTGATTCCAGGAAACCGGGTTTTACTGCGTGCGCCGAATTCTTACATGATGGCTGCCTGCTGGTATGGTGTGGTTAAAGCAGGCGGGGTCGCTGTTTCGACTATGCCTTTATTCAGGGCAAAAGAACTCGGTGTAATGATTGAAAAAGCTCAAATCAAAATAGCACTTTGTGATAAGAGGCTGAAAGACGAATTAATCAAAGCAAAAGCAGATTCAATGCTTGAGAATATTCTGCTTTTTGGTGGATCGGAGCTGGAAAAAAAGATGTTCGAAAAACCAGAAACTTTTGAAAATTGTCAAACAAACTCAGATGATACCTGCCTGATTTCCTTTACTTCCGGAACAACTGGTACCCCTAAAGGTACCATGCATTACCACCGTGATATGATCACCATTTGTCGTGCTTATTCAGTACCTGTTTTAGCTCCTAAACCTAAAGACCGCTTTATAGGCAGCCCTCCGTTAGCTTTTACTTTTGGTTTAGGAGGGCAATTGCTTTTTCCAATGTATGCGCGTGCTTCGACAATTCTGTTAGAGCAGGCAAATCCGGATTTGTTGCTTGATGCTATCAAAAAACATCGGGCAAGCATCGTTTTCACTTCACCTACTGCTTACCGCTTTTTACTTTCAGAAGTGAAGGATTGTGATTTGTCCTCGGTTAGGGCCTGTGTTTCCGCAGGAGAAACTTTACCAAAGCCAACATGGGTTGCCTGGAAGGAAAAAACCGGTCTTGAAATATTGGACGGGATCGGATCAACCGAGTTGCTCCACATTTTCATATCATCCCGTGCAGATGATATTCGTCCGGGAGCAACAGGAAAACCGGTACCAGGATATGAAGCAAAGGTGGTTGACGAAGATGGAAATGAAGTAGCCCCGGGAAAGATTGGAAAACTTGCAGTAAGGGGGCCGACCGGATGTCGTTATCTTTCGGATGAAAGACAGAAAAAATATGTCCAAAATGGCTGGAACCTTACGGGTGATGCATATCAGATGGACGAAGACGGTTATTTTTGGTTTAAAGCAAGGACAGATGACATGATTATTTCATCCGGATATAATATCGCCGGTCCGGAAGTTGAAACCGCTTTGATTGCACATCAATCAGTTCTGGAATGTGCTGTAGTTGGTGTTCCAGATGTTCATCGCGGTAGTCTCATTAAGGCATTCGTTGTACTGCAGCCAGGAATTTTCGGAGATGAAAAACTCAAGAAGGAATTGCAGGATTTTGTCAAAAACTCTATTGCACCATATAAATATCCACGCTCACTTGATTTTGTAGATTCATTGCCAAAAACTGATACAGGTAAAATACAACGATTTAAACTGAGAGAATGTTAAAAAGTATCCATCGACTATCTATTCACATAGCTGTTGAACAAATATTTGGTTTCAGTTTTATTTGACTGCCCGACAGTATCCCTCTGCTCCAAAACTATTCCGTAAAAAGGTTAAAATTCCAGAGAAATTCCTATTGACAGCTCAATTTATTAGGAGTAGTGTTTGAATTTTTTTGTTTATTCAATCTATTAACCTATATGAAAGGGAATGTTATGCTTGATATAAAATCATTAATCGTGGGAGTATTATTTGGTGTAGCACTTGTTTTTATCACAGGTGCATCAGATAAAAAAGGCAGAAAAGGAGCACCGCCGGTTGGTATGTTCCAGTTATATGCTATTCCCAATAGTGATAGCAAAGCTGTCATTCTTCATACTGCAAGTGGAAAATATAAAATAGCAAATCTGGATTTGTCTCCAAATTTTGAATCTGGAGACAGATTCATGGGTCCTCCACCGAAATAGGACTATTGCAATTAACAAGAATGAAACATAGATTGACTGAGTCCGGTGATTGCAATATTCCTGGCTTAGTCAAGTTATGCCGCATCAATCTTACGGTTAAATTCTATAATCAGTTCATCAATTTGTGGTGCGAGCTCAAAAATATTGTGCCAGTATTCCGTATGACTATACCATTGATCATTTAGTTCTGACAATTCACGGCCTTGTTGTTCAATCCAGGTGAAATATTTTAGATTATGAATCCGTTTCTTTTCGTAATACGTTAATTCAAGCACGTTATCGATGCCTGTATCCATCATCAATTGCATGTCTTTGTGAGCATCAATATTTGTGTATTCACCGCGTTCTATAGCCAGTTCTTCGATGCGTGAGCCATAGAGTTCCATTGAATCGGTGAGAATTGTCACCACATAATCATCCTCAGTTAGTTCATAATATTTTGAAAATTTTATTGCTGCAATCATATTTCCTATACAGGAAATGCCAAGCCTGTCTAATTGATTGACAAACTCACTATCGATTCCGTAATCTACGAGACAGTCTCTACCTAAAGATTCATTAAAAAGTCTTAAAAGACGAATTGTAACCTCATCATCAACTCCAATTATCATATCAGTATTTTTACAATCATGAATCCAAGGGACATGTTTGTCACCTATTCCTTCGATACGATGATCACCAAAACCGTTGTTAAGCAAAGTAGGACACTGCAGTGCTTCCGCAACTGCTAATTTTGATCCTGGGAATTTATCTTTCAGATAATATCCAAAGGCCATTGATCCTGCAGATCCGGATGATGAAATTGCACCAGCGAATCTGCTGTTCGCCCCCATTTCCTTTTGTAAGGCTTCTTCCGCAGCTTTTCCTGTTACCATATAATGCCAAAGTGGATTTCCAAATTCTTCAAACTGATTAAAGATTTGAATATCATTGCGAGTGTTTTTTAGTTCCCAGCATTTGTCAAAGATTTCCTTAACGTTGCTTTCACAGCCCGGAGTAGCAATAATTTCTCCCGCGACTTTCTTCAGCCATTCAAAACGTTCGCGCGACATATTTTCAGGCAAAATCGCAATCGAATCACAACCGAGTAGTGAGGAAACATAAGCACCTCCTCTACAATAATTGCCCGTAGAGGGCCAGACAGCTTTAGTTTCCCCAGGACTAAATTGTCCCGAAATCAAAGCCGGTGCCAGGCAACCGTAAGTTGCGCCAACTTTGTGTGCTCCTGTAGGAAACCATTTGCCAACAAGTGCAATTATTTTGGACTTTACTCCTGAAATTTCAGGTGGAATAACCAGATAATTTACCCCCCCGAAACCACCGCCTTTGGCAATCGGTTCATTTTTCCAGTTGATCCTAAATAGATTTGCGGGATGCGATTCCCACAAACTAACATTTTTCAACTCATCTTTTATCTCATCATCAATCGTTTCCGGATTCTGCATCTGTCTGAAAGTAGGTAGCTTGATATTATGTGACTTGCAATGCTTTGCGTTTTGTTGAATCGTTTCTTCATTTTTTGTTAAATCAATCATAATATTTACTCCGTTAAGATAAATTAAAGGTCGGAAAACCAAGAAAGGTTTTTGATTTCATGGAAAATAGTAGATATTTTTTGTTCAAATCCGTGTGAATCTGGAGATAAAAAATTGTGCTTTTTGAAACTGTTACTAAAGTTCATCAAGGGAGTTAATTGAATTTTTTGGAACAGAAATTTTATTAGTTGCGGAGTTAATATCTTTCAGTCCATTTCCGGTGAGCAAAACAACACAGGTTTCACTTGAATCCAAAGTTGCTTTCTTTTTTAAGAATCCGGCATAAGCAGTTGCTGCTGCCGGTTCCGAAAAAAGTCCACAGTCAGAAGAAAGTTTTTTTTGGGCTGACAAGATCTCTTCGTCTGTTACCGTAAAACAATGTCCTCCAAATTTGTTTAAATTTTTCAAAGCAAGGTGTCCGTTACTTGGTGTATCAACACAAATTGAGTCTGCCACTGTATTTGCTGATCTTACAGGAATTCCCTGTTTTCCATTAAAATTCCCTGACTCCATAGCCCGGCAAATTGAGTCACTTCCGGATGCCTGTACTGCGTGAACAACAGGTATTTTTTCGATTCGTCCCAGTTGAAATAGGTCCCTGAAACCTTTGTAAACTCCTGACATAATCACTCCATCACCCAAACTTACAAAAATATGATCAGGTGCTTTTTTCAACTGATTGAAAATTTCGATTGATACTGTCTTTTTACCTTCAATAGTCATTGGATTGTAAGCCGTGTTACGATTCATTCCTCCGCGTGTATTTGAGTATTCAAGTGAAAGTGAAAATGCCTGATCATAATTCTTATCAGCCAGCACCAAGTCTGCACCGTATTGGAGGGCTTGAATCATTTTCGCCGGCGGAGCAGTTTTTGGTAGAAAGAGCTTAACTTTAAGTCCTGCAGCGGCACCGATACCAGCCATTGAAGATCCAGCGTTGCCTGTAGAAGCAACTACAACTTCATTTATGTCGTGTTTACGGGCAAACGCAGCCACCAAAAAAGAAGCCCTGTCTTTTAGGGATCCCGTTGGGTTTACTCCATCATCTTTCAAATACAATTCTGGGAAACCGTATTTTTTTGATATATTTTCTGGAATTTCTGGTGCGGGATGCCAAAGTGGTGTATTTCCTACAGGAATTGAAGGGAAATACTTTCGTTCGACTGGTAAATAATCTAGAGAATCATTACTGTCCAATGTTCCACTAAGTTCTACTTCTAGGACGCCGTTCAATGGTTGCCCAGATTTATTCTTTGAAGAACAAATAGGACAAAGCATTAATTCCGGATCTATTTCATAACTTGCAGAGCACTGACTGCATTTGTAGTTAAAACTTAACAATTATCTATCTTTCATAAGATGTTCTAAAAATCTCAAAGGCAATTTTTCATCAGCTATAGCATACTAGCAACAAGCTCAAAAAACGAGAATTTTTTCCTTAAGTTAATGAAGTTTATTCTTTGATGAATAACTGAACTCCAAAGTTTGGAGAGGCAGGAGTTCTTCGAGTTCTTCAATTAAAGCGGAGCTGAAATTTATTCGTTCTTCCGGTTTGATAGTCACAGAGGTGGCGTCAGGTGCCTGAACTAAAAAAGTGAAAGGTTTTTCTCCACTATATTTTTGTAGCGTACTACGTAATAAACTTATTGTTTCCTGAGATAGTGGATCAGAGTTAATTTTGATCGACATACTTCTTGCTTCTGTTTCCCTGATTTCGCTCAAGCGGCGAATATTGTCCACAAACATTCCAACTTCGTCATCACGATAATTTACGCGTCCGGAAATCAGCAGCGGCTCGTCACTTTCAAGCAATTCTCCATCTTTTTCATAAACAGTTGCAAAGACGGGAAATTCAAGAGTTCCACGTGTATCTTCAACAGTCGCAATGGCAAACTTTGCGTTACTCTGGTTTAAACGTACTGTATTATTTACAATAATTCCGACAAGTGAAATTTTGTTTTTTTCAGCGTGTACGCCTTCTTTTAATTTGTCAGTGGTTGTGGCTAGGAGTTTCATTTCAGAAGAATAACTATCCAACGGATGCCCTGATACATAAAATCCTAGAGCTGATTTTTCCTGCTTAAGACGTTCACGTTTAGACCAGTTGCGTACTTCCGGAAACTCAAGCAGAGTTTCCGTAGCTTTTGCATCACCTGCATCCATTAAAGAAAATAAAGAATCCTGAGATGGCTCTTCCGCACGTTTAAATTCCTGGGCTAAATGAAGTGCGTTATCTAGAACGGCAAATAATTGAGCACGATTATCATGAATCGAATCAAAAGCACCACATTTGACCAGAGTTTCTAACATACGTCTGTTAACTTCATTTAAATTAACTTTTTTCATGAATTCCATAAAATCCTTTAATTCTCCATGCTCACTTCTGACTTTCAATATAGCATCAACTGCTTTTCCGCCCACATTTTTTATAGCATACAAACCAAAACGAATAACCTCAACTCTTGCCTCGCTGCGCAACCATGATGCAAAAATTGAATTTGAATTTAACAGGAATGTTTGATTGAGCTCGTTTTCAGCTTCTGTGGTTTTTACTATGATTTTCAGGAATTCAGTTTCGTCTTTGAAATCCCGATTTTTCAATCTTTTTAATGATTTCCGGAGTGGCTCTAGCCAGTCCTGATGAAAAGTATCACCAAGCAGTTTCCTGCTAGAAAAATCACGTTCAAAATGTGCTAGAGTGATGTCAGATATTCTAAATTCAGTAGGTTCAACTGTAAAAATTTTTGAACTGAGATTTACATCTGGGGGCAAAACCTTAACTCCCATCGCTTTACATTCACTGATGTAATTGATAATGTTGTCATGATTGTTAACTGAACCATTGAATAACGCAGCCATCAACTGTACAGGATAGTGTGCTTTGAGGTAACCTGTCTGATAGGAAATCAAACCATATGCAACGCTGTGAGATTTGTTAAACCCGTAACCGGAAAAATAATTAATCGTATCAAATATCTCATTTGCTTTGTTTTCAGGATTGCTCTCCCGTGGACACTGTTCCACAAATTTTGTGTTTTTCAGGCACCCTTCTACAAATTGTAAGCGTTGCTCCGCCAATATTTCTACCGTCTTTTTGCCAATCGCACGGCGAAGCAAATCAGCTTGTCCCAGCGAAAAACCTGCCAGGACCTGTACACTTTGAATAATCTGTTCCTGATAGACCATTACGCCATATGTTTCCTTCAAGATATCAGCCATCAAAGGGTGCGGAAAAATAACTCTCTTCCTTTTGTGCTTGCACTGTACATAATCCTCCACCATGCCTGAACCTAACGGTCCCGGACGATAAAGAGCTAAAATTGCGACAATGTCTTCAAACGCAGAAGGTTGCATGTTAGAAACTAGACGTTTCATACCGGAAGATTCTAGCTGGAAAACCCCGATTGTATCCGCACGGCAAAATAAATTAAAAGTTAATGGATCATCCATCGGAATACGGGTAATGTCTAACTTTACTGAGTCAGGACGGCTTTTACTAATCAAATCAATTGTATTGTCAATGGTGGAAAGATTTTGTAAACCGAGGAAATCAAACTTTACAGCACCTTGATCCTCTGCATATTTCATTGGATACATCGACTGCAGTGTATCCTCTTTCCCTGTGCAGACAGGCATCACCTCACGAATATCCTGATTCATTATGATCACACCAGCTGCGTGAGTACCCAAATGAGTATTCAAATCTTCCAACTGCCGACTGAATTTAAGTAAACGCTGTTCATTTTCAGTTCCATCACTGGCAAGGATTGCCAATTCAGGTTCCTTTTCAAGTGCTTGGTCTAGAGTGATATTCAAATCGTTTGGGACAAGTTTAGCTATTTTATCTGCTTCAGA
>SHAT01000034.1 GCA_004213175.1 Pseudomonadota bacterium
TTAGTTGCAGGGAATCGTATACCAAACATACCAAGGACAGTTATGGTGAAAATCCAGTATCCTTTAGGATAAATTTCCTGAAACAATTCATGATTCATTGATTCGACATTACTCACCAATAAATTAATCACATAATCTAATATGTTCATTACAAACCAAACCAATATAGGGCCTAGAACAATTCTGGAAATTGCTTCAAATTGGCTTATTTCCGTCACAAGGCTCGCTTGAGACAACCAGTTCAATTGAACAGATAAGCCTGAGATTAAGGCAATTATCCAAATAATTTTATTTTTATAGAACATCAAAAGTTTCTTAAATATAAGAACTGAAATCTCATTTTCAGTCCGCTTTTAGAATGCGATTAGAATCTTGAGATTGCATCCATTGACTAAGATACTGAAATATCTTCCGTCTTTCACAATCTGTTACGTCATCCAAAGAATTTTCTATTTTTTGTTTTTTCATCTCTTTAAAGCTGCACGTACCACTATCAAGATATTCACCATCCACAATTGAAAATTCAGGTGCAATCAAGGTCGTGAGATCCTTTCGAGATGAAAAAATCGAATGTCCAGATTGTAACTGCGGAACCGGTATCCCCATTGCTTCTAGAATTGTAGGTCCCAAATCTGGTGTGTATGAGAAGGTTTCATTGATTCCTGGTTGCAAGTTTGGCGAGTAAATCGCTAACAAAGTCCTATTGAAATATAAATATTTACCTTTTACTTGAATATCATGGCCAGGTGTATCTCCAACCAAAACTACTACCGTATTTCGCATCAACCCTCTTTTCTTCAGAGTTTGTAATACCATGCCGACAGCATGATCAACACAGTGAATAGACTGAAAGTGCCTATCACTTTTTTTGTTAAGCACATTTTTTTGACAATCCGGACAATGAATATACTCTTGGGAAATATTGTTTGTATTTTCTAGTATATATTCTGGACAATCCGGAGCAACGAAAAAAGGAGGATGAGTATTAATATAAAATGCACCCAAATTAAAGGGTTTATTTTTTCCAACTTGGTCTAATTGTCTGATCACATAACGAGACAAATCGGTATCTTGAATACCCCATGCATGCTTATTTTTTAACCATTCAGGGAATTCCTTTTCAATGTCGCTAAGTTCAATAACTTCTCCATAAGAGTGATTTTTTAGAAATAAATTAATTCCGGCGTACCATGAACCATGACCAAAAAAGAACTTTTGGGTGTACCCCAAAGTATGCAAAATATCAGAAAAACAAGTCAGCCCTTTTGAGTAATCCGGATTTTCACGCACATAATTGTCATGCAATTCCGGATAAATACCACACCAACTGGAGAAAATACTATTATGTGTAGGCGAGACTGCATTAAAATAATTTGAAAAAAGTACCGATTTTTCAATAAACAAATCAATGTTTGGTGTCAAATCTTTAAAATTGGAACCCCCTTCTTTCGTATAATTAGTATTAAACGATTCAAGATACAATATAACCAAATTTCTCTTTTGAACATAATTTTTCAGTATAGAGAGGTCTGGTAATTGAGGGTCTATGCCAATTTTATTTAGATTACGTATCTCAAAATCGCTGAGTTTGATCGGTATTTGTTTTTGACTGTCTTGGAATTCAATTAACTCTTTTGCTAACAGATACGATGGTATATTTTCAAATGCATAGTATCGTTCATTGTAGAGGATGTAAGCAGAACGTATTGCCAAGAGTAAGAAAAGTACTATTGTAAAAATTGAAGTTTTTGACTTTTGGAAACCTAAGTCCATTATAAAATAAACTGAGATACTACCTATAACAGCAATCAGGCAAATGGCCAAAAATTCTATTTTAAACAAATTAAATGCAATTAACATTGAATCGAAGCTTGTACTACGAAATACAATAGGAGAAAAACTAATCTGGAAAGTTTTTTTCAGGCCAACATCAACATATCTGATCATAAAAAAAACAAATAATATTATAGGGAATATGAGTCTAGATTTATTATTGAAGGAATAATTAATCCAAGCTAATCCACCTATCAAGATAAATACAAACTGAAAGTTATGATTAATATATGACTTATTGAACTCTGTTAAAATGTCTGAATAATTGTACGCATAGTAAAGCTGTGGAATTGATAAAAACACCCATACAAAGATAGGAATCATAACGAACCTATAAATGAACATGCTGATTTTTTTTTGCCAATTACTAGTTGGTAGCTCGTTCATATACAACAAGGTATTTAAATGTGTTTAGGAGTTTATATTCTGTATTACCTTCAAGTGATTCAATGCATTTTTCAAAATCATTGATCATATAGTGTCCAACATCTGGTGACAATAAAATTATATCTGCAGACATACCATTTATTTTCGGAGGCACACATGCTCCTGAAGACTGTTGAGTCATGATGGTCATATCAGTACGATGAATATGTGGTCCTATAGCAGACTGCACTGCCAAAGATGAATTTGGCCATTTATTTTCAAAATTCCAAATGTCTTCAAGCAAATTCAAATGTGTAGATTTCGGTAACGCATATATGAGTTTTCTGGTTGGACTAGCAGGTAATTGTGTAAGAAATCCAAATATCCAAATAATAAAAACTCCTTTCAACCATTTGTTCCCCAACCAATCAGCTAAGATTGTACGTCTTTCTATAAAAATCAACATGCAGGACATCAGCAGCATAGTCGAAGATATATCATCATAATGAAATCCAGTGCTATACATTCCTGGTCTGCCTGAAAGCAAGTTTACTCCTATTGCCGGTACTGCTAATATTCCATATCGCCAAAATAATAGTGGAAGAAAGCCTAATGGCCATAGAAGTTTTACAAGATAAATTGCTTTCCCAGGAATATCTTGGAATGGTGCTATTTGTGTGTTTCCAAAAGCTTGATAATCTCTAAAATAGGGCATGACTTGAAAAATCATCATATAAGTTACAAAGAAACCGAATGCAGCAATTGTAAATCCTGTGCGATAATTTTTTTGAAATATTCCAAACAACCCATAACCTATAAGTATAACCCCCATGTGTTCTTTCAAACCGAGCAGAAATAACATGGTTAAAGAAAATAAAAACCATCTTCTTTTTTCCATTAGCAAAAAACTTAAAATAATAAGTGGTGGTGCTAGTGAGGAAGGCGAGAACTCAAAAAAACTGCTACTGACTGCCGGCTTGTAAAGTATCAGCATCCAAAGTCCAAACAAAAAACTGAGACTAAACCGAAACTTACTTCCAGTTTTGTCTTTCAACCAATAATAAACAACGAGTGGGACTGATAAATAAGATAGTGCTTTCGCAAAAGTAAGCCAGTGAACTGATGCACCAATCCAGTAAAGAGGTACAAATAGTGATAATGATGGAGTAAAATGATCGTACGTCGCGGGTATTTGCAAGAAAGAATTATAATTTAATCCATTGGATAAGTTAAAGACAACGTTACTATAACTGCCGACATCAAAAATATGCCAACTGAAGGAATAAAGGCTTAGCAGAGTTTTTGCTAAAACGACTAGTATAAGCAAAAAATATAGTACTTTAACTAACCTATGATTAATTGATGTCGAAAAATACGTTAGCGGTCTATCATTTATAACAATATCTCGAAACAAAAATATTAGTCCTATTAGTGCAGGCATAGCATATAAATCTGAACCTCCAATTCCTACCATCCAGACAATAAGACTCACCAACAACCAAACATGACTGGTCTTCAAAGTTAATTTTTTGAGGTATTTTAAAAAAGAATCAACGGATAACATTCTTCTCACCAAGATTAATCATTTCTTGGATAATGTATCGTGGGCGATTTTTGACTTCTGTATATATTTTCCCTATATATTCTCCAATAATACCCAAAAAAAGTAACTGTACCCCACCGAGTAAATACAATGGAGCAACAGTGGAAGTCCAACCAGGTATTGCACCTCCAAATATTTTAACAATTAGACTCCAGGACAACATTAATAGAGCTAACAAAGAAACTAATAAGCCAACCACTGAACATATTCTTAACGGAACCACACTAAATGATGTCAAACCATCAATAGCAAATTCAAGCATCTTCCGGAAAGGATATTTTGTTTTTCCTGCAAGTCGCTCCGGTCTGTCATGATAAACCACACATGAAGGGAAGCCAACTATTGGGAAAGTTGCCCTGATGAAGAGATTATTTTCGGGGAATTTTAAAAAGGCATTTAGCACACGTCTAGTGACCATTCGATAATCAGCGTGATTGGGAACAATGTCCGCACCAAATTTTTTCATTATCCAATAGAAAACATCAGCCGTTTTACGTTTAAATAGTGAATCTATCTCACGTGACTTGCGGGCTGCATAGACTATATCATTCCCCTCTTTTATGCTATCTAACATAGATCCTATTAATTCCGGTGGGTCCTGTAAATCTGCATCAAGTGAAACAATTACATCTCCCTTAGCAAACTCATAACCCGCCAGTAAAGCTGCTTGGTGTCCAAAATTTCTAGAAAAGCGTATTACCTTGATAGACTTGTCCGCTTTAGAGTACTGGGTCAACAATTCTGCGGTTCGATCCTGTGACCCATCATCAACAATAACAAACTCCACTTCAATACAGTCTTCCCTAGCAATCCATTCTTGGGAAAGAATTTTCAATCGGTCCAGTGTTAAAGGTAATACTTCTTCTTCGTTGTAGCAGGGAATTATAATGGATAATTTCATTGTTTTTTACCTACAACGAAGTATTGTGCTCCGAGTGGAAACCATGTCAGCCATTTTTCTAATGGTCGGAGTAACTTTAAAATTGCTGGGAAAAAAACACGATAATCTTGCATCTCTACCTCCATACCCGCCTCTCGCAACACATTTCTAACCTGAGAGCGCTTCAGTAAAACTGCATTTTCATCGAATGGACATGTATTTACTGCATGAAGGGTCATTGGATTAATTGGATTATGCTCATAGATCATAAATATTCCACCAATGCGAAGTGTACGAGATACTTCTTGAATGAGTTTTATGTGTTCATTTGCGGGGATGTGGTGAAAAACACAAGTTGCTAATGCTAGATCAAATTGCCCTTCCGAATAAGGAAGCATTTTGCCATCAAATGGAGTAAATTCTCCTAAATTAGGAAATCGTTTACGCGCTATAGTCAAAGATTTTTCTGATACATCAGTTCCAAAAAGACTAGTTCCGGGAAAATATTTAGCTAAAAAGGGAATACTGCTTCCAACACCTGTCCCAAAATCAAGAATATTTTTGACTCTACCTCCAACAATTTGCTCAACTCTACTCAAATCACGGATTTTATATTCCGCAAAATATTCGGGATTTTCTCCAGTAATACGAATATTTTCTTGGTGCAGATTATGGTATTCATCTGCAAATTTGTCAAATTCAGCAACATCCATGACAATTTCTCATTGTATTTATAGTGATTGTGTCACAAATTTATACCCGTGAATCCTGAATATTAAGTTGAATTTTACGTCTTCCGCGGAATTCGTTAAAACCCAAATTAACGGCGAGTTGGGAAGGGAGGGTTTCAGCATAGCTCTCTGCACGATTCCATCCTATGATTTCAACATTTCCGTTTACCTGCCATTTAACGTGTTTCTCTTTGAGCCTTGTGAATGGTAATTCCGGAGTCTCCACGGAAAACAGCGGTTCCTGATTCCCTTCACCAAAAGGCTGGAGACGTTCCAGCTGTTCAACAAACAAACTGGTTAATTTTGGAAACTCTAAGCAACCATCTAGGTGCAATTTAGGCTCCATAGATTTAGGGATATTTTCCCGACAAAAAGTAAAAAAACGTTTCCGGAACTCATCTAAATTTTCAGGAATCAAACTGCACCCTGCAGCAGCGGCATGTCCACCAAAACGATCCAGCAAATCCGCACATTCTGAAAGTGCATTCTTCAGATGCAGTTCTGGAATAGAACGTCCTGATCCTTTCAACTTTCCAGCCCATTCACTTAGTATCAGCACAGGTTTATAAAAACGTTCTACCAAACGGGTAGCGACTATACCGTTGATGCCCTCATGAAATTCGGGCGACGTTAAAATCAATGCCGGATTCTGTTCTTGTTTTTCCGCAAGTGCAAGAGCTGTTTCCAGCATCTCTCCTTCTTTTTCACGTCTTTGAATATTTGTAGCATCAAGTATTTTTGCCATTTTTTCTGCTTCTTGCTGATCGTTTGAGAGCAAAAATTTAACCGCCATATCCGCATCTTCCAAACGTCCGGCAGCATTCAACAAAGGAGCAAATTGAAAACCTAATGTACGTGAAGTTATGGTTTTAACATTTTTCAATTTCTGGAGTACCCGAATCGCAAGCCTCGGTTTTTCATTCATCACCAGCAGACCGTGATGTGTCAAAATCCGATTTTCATCCACCAACGGCATGACGTCCGCCACCGTGCCTAAAGCTGCTAAATCAAGACTTTCACGCAAATTTGGTTCTGGTCTTTCAGTTGTCCACCATCCTGAATCGCGAAGAGATTTTCGTAATGACATGATCAACTTAAGAGCCACGCCGCATCCGGAGATTTTCTTAAAAGAATAATTGCATTCAGGATGATTCGGATTAACTACAATTCCGGAAGGGAGCAAAGCCGGATCTGCTAAATGATGGTCTGTGATTATTGTTTTTATACCTTCATCATTCAGTCGTTGAACTTCACGGACCGCTGTTATTCCATTGTCCACAGTAATGACCAGTTCCGGTTTCATTTCCAACAAAATATCTGTACTTGATTCCGTTAAACCATAACCGTGTTTTATCCGGTTCGGAATAAAAAAGTCTAAATCCAACTTCCCGCATTTATTTAAAAACTCCAGTGTCAAAGCAGTTGCCGTGATTCCGTCTACGTCATAGTCACCTAAAATTACAATACGCCTCTTTTCTGCAATCATCTCCTGCAATAGATCCACAGCTTCCCGCATTTGGCGAAGTTCATAGGGATCCCGGAGATTTTTTAGTTCTGGATTTAGAAACGATTTAATTTCTTGGTGAGTTTTGTATCCTCTGCGCAAAAGTATTTCCGCCACATACTGATTCGTATCCCAGTCACGGCACAATCGATTTACCTGTTCCGGATCTGATGTGGAGGAGTCATACCATTGTTTTTGGGGCAACATCAATTTTCCTGCTCCCGTCTCTTTTTTTTGAGCCTGCGTGTTGACTTTGGAGATTGTGGTTCCGGCATTTTCCAAACTATTTTTTCCGGAAGCTCTTTTTCTTTTTTGAGAAAACTGAACATCTTCAAGCAAATCCAGGCATCAGTAGCGGCATAAAGACATTGACTTGAGTTAAGATCCGGACGTTCCCAATTAGTTAATTGTTCTTTTTTAGAAATACGCACACCGAATAAAATAGCCGCAAGATTCCGTAAGCCACAAGTTACAATTCCCAGCTCACTGCCGATGTTCGACAACTCGACAAAACCTTGTACATCAAATTTACGAATTTTTCGAAGAGCCCGGATATCATCCAAAATCGCCACTCCAACTTTTAAAATATCGGGATCTGCCAGCAAAGATACCAATTCCTCAGGAAGCCCCAAATAGTTTAAACGAAACAAAAATGCTTCGTCACATGTGGATAACTGTAAAAGTGAAACTGAGTGCTGCTCACCTTTGTTGAAGGTAGGGCGTGTTTCTGTATCAAAACCCAAAACAGAGCTCTGCCGCAATATTTTTATTGCTTTACTTACATCTTTACTTTCAGTGATTAACTGAATTTTACCATCAAACGCTAGAATCGGTAGAGTATTGATATGCTCTTTACTCAACCTTTCCGGAAAACGCTGATCTATTTCGGAATTGATAATTTCTCCAGAATTTATATTTGCTTGATTGAAAGATTCCTTTTCAGTAGAGTCGGAATTAGTTTGCAAATCTTGTCTATGCATTGCAACAATTGTGAGTCATGGGTTTTCGGTTGTGAACGTTTCCGGTTGGGTTTTAAAATCTCCGGACTCCATATTTTTGATGAAGTTTTGATACTCTGCTAGTGCCACTTCAATAGTTTCCCAGGAAAAACCGCGCTGGTAAAGTTTTTGATTTAAAACCGCAGGTGTTTGTTCTTTTCCTTTTTTATGCAAACGTTCCAGACACTTTAACGCTTTTTTTAGCCATAACTCCTGATTGGTGAGTTTATGCAGAATTTTCTCAGACATTTCACGGGAGATGCCACGATTTTGCAGATCCTGTAAAATCTTGTACGGACCATTTGGATTGTTCGCGAGTTTTGATTCCACAAAACGAATAGTGAAGCGCTCGTCACTTTGAAAATCGTGCTCCTGCATTTCGAGCAAACAGCGTTCCACCAAAGCAGAAGCATCAAATGCCGATGATTTGTAAAAACGTTGTTGGAGCTTTCGGCGTAATTCAAAAGCGGAATGTTCACGTGTAGCGAGAAAGCTCAGCGTTTTGTTGCGTATCTTCGTATAGCAGTCCTCTTTCTCTAATAATTCCTGCTGTTCGTCAGTAAGTGCTATGTCTTTTGGTTGTCCCAAACCGGCCCATATTTCAGCAGCCAATTTCAGCTCGCGCTTATCACTCAACTTAAGTGTCACCGTGCCGTCATAAGAAAAATGAGCAGCTTCTACAAACACTAAATTTTTATTTTCAACTAACCCCAATCTTTCCTGTCTCCATGCGATTCCGCCCACGAAACCACCGTGACGAAAATCCCGAAATTTTTGCGCAACTAGTAAAAACCAATCCGTACATGGCTCGTATTTACGATTATCCTGAACAGCTAATTCCGCATCCATCACCTGAAAATTTCCAGCAACTCTGGAACAGCAAAAAAGGAAATATCCCTGCTGCTTCCGGAAAAGTCCATCTGGAAATTGGCTCCGGCTCCGGTCGTTACCTGATCGAATGGGCACAGGCAAATCCCCAGGACTTCTTCATCGGATTAGAATTACGTTACAAAAGACTCGTACTCGCTGCCAAAAAAATGGAACAGCAAAACATTCACAACATCCTATTGATGCGTGAACGAGGTGAGTTTTTGCATGAATACTTGCCAAACGACAGTATGGACTTCATGCACATCAACTTTCCTGACCCATGGTCTAAAAAATCCCGCCGCAAACATCGTATCCTGAGCGCTGAATTTCTAAACAGAATGCTTCCCCTTTTCCGTTCCAAAGGTGAACTAATGTTTAAAACGGATCATCTCGAATATTTTGAAACGGTTACTGAAATCCTACAACAGCTCAAAACCTACACGATTGTAGAACACACTTCTGATCTGCACGGTAGTGAATATAATGAACACAATATTCTGACGGAGTTTGAGATGTTATTCAAGTCGAAGGGCAACCCGCCAATTGGATTCCTGCGTGCGGAAGTCATATAGACAATTTTGCATGATCCATTCGCAAATATTTATCACCCCATCAAAAGCTGTTATCAAGGAACTAGTATGAGTTCTTCAATGAGAGACGGCTTGGAGAAAATAACTTTGTATGTTAGTATTAATCTTAGTTAAATTGCTTTTTTTGCCTTGCTAATAAAGGCCGGATTTTCCTGCTTTCTGAGATCATTCCTGCTGGCATCGGCATTATTTCTACATTCAGTTTAGATAAAATTGTTATGACTTCTCGTGTGATGGTATTGGGTGTTGGTGCGTTTGCACATGCGGTACAGTCCATCCTGCAGGATGATGGTGCAGAAACCGCCTGTTACCTGACGCGACCATATGGCCACTACGGGCCCTCTGCTCTCGGCCAAACATGGAGTTCTGAAGATCATCCATCGCCTTTACCCTTGATTGAGAAATATAAGCCGGATTTGATAATTCCACAGTCAGTAGCATGGGCAGAACAACCTTGGGCTTCAGAATTAGTAAAACAGGGTTGCCCTATTTTTAGTCCTGTAGATGAGGCAATGCATATAGAAATTTCACGGCAGGAGTCTTCCGAATTGTGTAAAAAACACGGAATTCCTGTGCCGGTTTTTCACAATGTGCAGAATCGACTGGAGGCCCGCAAACTTATGCAAGATGATCCCCGGCCTTATGTTTTGAAAAATCCGATCTGCTCTCCATTCAGTCCAATCCACGCCATAATCTGCGAAAGTGTGACTGATACATTAGGCTGGATTGAACGAGTGGATTATGCGGAAGGATTGTTTCTGCAGGAATATCTCGGAAAAGAAGAAGCAGGGCATTTTGTTTTTATCAGTGGTGGTGAAATCAGCAGTTTAGTTACAAATCAGGAATTCAAACGTGCTTTTACAGGCGATATGGGGCCGCTGGCCGGTGCTCCGCTGGCCGGAATTGTTGAACAGGATCCGGAGGATAAATATGGACTGGCACGAGAACTGATTCATCCACTAAAACCATGGCTTGAAAAAACCGGCTATACCGGCCCTTTACAAGTCACCGCGATTCGAAAAAACGGTGTCTGGCATGCGATTGAATATAACATTCGTCTCGGAGTTACGACCACCGCTCTCCTGTTGAGAATGCTAAAAAACCCTCTTCAAACTCTGTTGAATGTCGTACGCAATCAAACTACTGTGCTAGAATGGAGTCCCGAAAAAAATTTTGGCTGCTCTTTGACTTTGGCAGGCTACGGTTATCCATACGTGGTGCCTTCTGTACCAAAATTACCGGTTGAAGTTTCAACTCCGCTGGAGTGTGATTTATGGTGGAATGAAGTTGATGAAGATAGCGGTCAGCTTTATATGGCGAATCATCAAAATTATGAAATGGGTCACCGAATTGCGGACGTAAATGCCTGCGCACCTGACATGTATTCAGCGGTTAGGTTAATTGAAAATGAAATTCGCAAGCTACGTTGTTTAGCTAGTTATTACCGGCTAGATCTAAAAGAGCTTGCAAATAAAAATCTGTCACTCTTTTCCTCTGTTAAAAATAATCTTTAATAATTAATGACATATACACTTCCAACAACTGAAGACAAATCAAACTACGTTGAAGAAAAGTTTGATGAAATCGCTCAAAAATATGATCGATTTAATGATGTCATCACCTTTGGTATGCACCGTTACTGGAAAAAGTTCGTTGTGCGCCAAACCGGACTCCGGCCTGATGAAGAATGTCTGGATTTATGTTGCGGAACAGGAGATATTTCCCGTGAAATATTACGTCAGCATCCGGACTGTAAAATAACTGGTCTGGATTTTTCAGCAGAAATGCTTAAAATCGCCAAATCCAAAAACAGCGTTAATTCAGAAATTCAGTATTTGCAGGGTGATGCCATGAATATACCGTTCCCGGATACATATTTTCATGCAGTGACAATTGGCTATGGTCTGCGCAATGTTTCAGACCTCAATACTTGTCTGCAGGAAATATTTCGAGTACTCAAGCCTGGTGGAGTTTTGGTCAGCCTAGACGTAGGGAAAGTTCGTTTGCCAATAATCGCGGAACTAAATAACTTTTATTTTTTCCGTGTTGTACCTTTGATTGGAAATATAATGATGCCTGGACAGGAAATGTTTCATTATTTACCAAACTCTACACTTAAATTTCCACATCAAGAGTTTCTAAAACGTATGCTGCTCGAAACAGGGTTCAAACAGGCAGAAATTCATGATTTCATTTTCGGGGCTTCCACCGTTCATGTTGCGTACAAACCTACTGATAATTGATCTGAACTGTAACTGTGAAAGCCAAAACATACCAGACACTTGAAGAAGCTCGTCGGGCTTTATTAATAAAGCTCAATGCGTGGACGCCCTCTGCCGCGATACCAAACTCCAAAAATTCTGATATAGTGCGGCTGGAAGTAGAAGTAGAAAACGCACACCCTTTGGAATGGTTAACCCTGCAAGATTGTTCACGTAAATTTTTTTGGGAGAATCGAAGTCAAAAAGAACAATTTGCCGGTATTGGCATGGCGCTAGAGGTTAAAGATGTTGAAGTGGGTTACGAAAATATTTTACTCACCATCAGTAAATATCTACACAATTCACCGAAAGCTGTCCGTTTTTTTGGAGGAATGCGCTTTGACTCCGATGCTTCAACATCAACAGAATGGAAGAATTGGGGGACAGCACATTTTTCTTTGTCGATGGTTGAATTAAGTATTGTTGATGAAAAAGCAACACTGGCCTGTCATATCCATCAAGGGGGTGATATTCACGAAAAGCTGCTGACTCTTCAAAAAATGCTTGAATCCGTTAGAGTGGAAGAAATATTAATTCCAGACAGTCCTTTGATCAGACTGGAACGTCATGACCTGCCTGAATACCATCAATGGTGTAAACTAGTTAAAAAGGGTCTTGAAAATATTTCTTCAGGAAAATTAGACAAAGTTGTACTTGCACGTACCGCTGTTTTCAGTTTGGCTAGAGACTATGACCCTACAGAACTCCTGCTTCAACTGCGTCGTCAAGCGCCACAAGCTTTTCATTTTTGTTTTCAACTTGCTCCAAATCAAGCATTTTTGGGGATTACACCTGAATTACTTTACAGACGGGAAGGAATTAAAATTGAAAGTGAAGCAATTGCCAGTACTCGTCCACGTGGACAAACTCTGGAAGATGATGAACGACTGGCTACAGAGCTTCGTGAAAGTGAAAAAGAGCAGCGGGAACATTTGATGGTTCTGGAACGTATGGAAGGCTTACTGCAGCAATTTTGCTGCAAAACGGAACGATTAAGTTATTTAGAACCACTAGCACTAAGGCATGTCCAACACCTGCAAAGCAAAGTGCATGGAATCTTGCGTGAAGGTATTAAAGATTCCGATTTACTTCCTGCTTTTCACCCGACACCTGCTGTTTCAGGAGCACCCGATGCCGAAGCAAGAGCGCTGATCCGAGAGCTTGAGCCTTTTGACCGCGGATGGTATGCAGGACCTGTTGGTTGGATCAGTCATAGTCAAGCGGAATTTGCCGTAGGAATTAGATCTGGTTTATTATCCAGACGCATATTAAGAATATTTACCGGAGCAGGAATTGTTGAAGGCTCTGTCCCCGAAGAAGAATGGAGAGAGATTGAAGACAAACTACAAAGTTGGCAATATTTACTGGGGCGATCGTGAACTGGAATGAGCGTTGGGGAGATCTGATTATTGAAGAATTAGTGCTGCATGATACAGAGTGTTTTTGTATTTCTCCTGGATCACGCTCGACACCTTTGACTTTAGCTGTTGCAAAAAATTCGCGTGCAAAATCTGTTATCATCAACGATGAACGCGCATCCGCATATTACGCCCTGGGTCATGCTCGTGCAAGTGGACGTCCGGCAGTCCTAATTTGCACATCTGGAACTGCCACAGCAAATTATTTACCTGCGGTTATCGAAGCCTCTGTTGAACAAATCCCTATGTTGGTACTGACCTCGGACCGCCCACCTGAACTCCGTGAGACAGGTGCCAATCAATCTATCAACCAGTCTTTTCTTTTTGGAACACACGTTCGCTGGTTTTTTGACCCGGGTTGTCCTTGTTCAGAATTCAAAGAGGAAGCTTTACTCTCAACTATTGACCACGCAATTTCTAAAACTTACAGCCCTTTGCCAGGACCAGTGCAACTTAATTTCCCTTTCCGGGAACCTTTTTTCGAAAATTTTGAAAATAAAAAAAACAACAAAGTTGAGAAAATTCAGCAAGAAAAACCATATGTCAGAAATACGCCTTACAGCAAAGTTTTGCCAAAATCTGAAATAAAAACTTTATTAAAACACCGTCCTAAATCAGGAATTCTAAGTATTGGTCGAGTACCCACTAACTCAATCAATTCTCTAAAAAAACTTGCGTTAGAGTTAGCCTGGCCAGTGTTTGCCGATATAACTTCCGGTCTGCGCTTAGGAGAAGATTGTCCTAACAGAATTACGTATTATGACCAACTCTTGATCGAGGGCCTTTATCCCTGGGAGTGGGATTTTGAAGCAATTTGGCACATCGGATTTCCTCCAACATCGAAACGTTGGCTTACACAGTGGGAGAAAAATCCCGCATCGCAAATGGTCTGGATTGCCGATCATGCTGAACGCCACGATCAGTCACATAATTTTCGCTGGAGAATAGAAAGCGAAATAGTAGACTTTTGTAATCTAGTTGTGCATGAATTACAGCTTGAAGAAAGGTTAGAAGTTCCTCCCATAAAAACAAAACATTTGCTTCATGCTTCTGAAAAAGTCGAATTTGCAATGGAGCAACATTTTTCTTTAGATTCTGTAAAAAAAGAGATTGATGATTTTGCTTTATCACGTAGGCTTACTGAAATAATTCCAAAAACACATGGATTTTTCATAGGCAACAGCATCCCAGTACGTGCGGTTGATATGCTTGGATCTGGAAAAGGAGCAGCTATCCCTACGGCCCTCAACCGTGGAGCAAGTGGAATTGACGGGATCATTGCTTCGGCCTGCGGTTACTCCTCAGGTCTTCAACGGCCGGTAAGCCTGCTGATAGGAGATTTGTCAGCTATGCACGATCTAAATTCTTTCAAACTACTTGCAGACTCCCCTGAACCGGTTTTAGTGGTTCTGCTCAATAACCATGGTGGAGGCATTTTTTCATTCCTGCCAGTAGTCAGGCAAACGGATATTTTCGAAACTTTTTTCGCCACACCCCATTCCAATGACTTCATGTCAGTTGCTAAAATATTTGGTTTGAATTATTTTAGGCCTCATTCAATCAGTACTTTTGTAAAAGATTATGAACAGGCTGTTCTAGAAAACAAATCTGCGATTATTGAAATATTTACAAAACGTGAAAAAAATCCACAACAACTTGAGGCCTTAGCTCAAAAACTCAAAAAATGTACATTTGAATCTTCTTAAGATCAAGGATATACTTTATGTCTTGAAAATAATTGGTTTAGTCAGTATTTCAATTAATTTTTGTAGAGAACACACCCCCGAATCCCTCGTAAAATATGCATACTCGCTATGACTTACCACTGATAGGAGCAACCTTATTTTTGCTGTCCTGGGGGACAGTAATGATTTACAGTACTGGTGGTGTGTATGCTGACATTCAATACAATGATGGTCAATACTTTTTGTACAAACATCTATTGCACATGCTCGTTGGACTTATAGCGATGGGAGTCGCGCTGATAGTTAATTATCACAAATGGCAGCAGTATTCTATCTGGTTTATGCTGGGCATGCTGGCATTGCTGATACTTGTTTTAATACCTGAAATAGGACACGAAGTTAAGGGCGGACGACGCTGGTTACGAATAGGTTCATTTAGTCTTCAACCTTCCGAACTTCTGAAAGTTGTTTTGATCATTTACGTAGCTTCTTATCTGGAACGCAAACAGGAAGTCCTGGCTTCATTCTTCCGCGGGTTAACACCAAACTTTATTGTCACTGGGATTTACCTTTTCCTCGTCCTATTGCAACCAGACTTTGGTACAGTAGTACTGATCGCAACTACGGTATTGCTGATGCTCTACGTCGGGGGAGGCCGTCCTGTTCATATTGCAACTAGCCTCGTGGGTGTAGGAATTATCGGAGGACTGCTGATTGCTTCACACACTTACCGAGTTAGACGAATGCTAGCTTTTTTGAATCCCTGGGATGATCCGCAAAATTCAGGATTCCAAATTATTCAATCCTTCATTGCACTTGGAACAGGAGGTTGGTTTGGAAGAGGACTTGGTGAGAGCCTGCAGAAACGACTCTTTCTCCCAGATGCTCACACTGATTTTATTTTTGCCATCATTGGTGAAGAATTAGGTTTTTTGTGGATTTGTATTTTGATAATTATATTTGTTGTTTTTATTTGGCGCGGTTACTGGATTGCTTGGAATGCTCTGGATGGTTTTGGGAAACATCTTGCTTTTGGATCAACAACGATTATCAGTCTACAAATAATCCTTAACATCTTAGTTGTAGTTGGCCTGCTTCCAACCAAAGGTTTACCCCTCCCATTCATAAGCTACGGAGGCACTTCCCTTGTTGTCGCTATGTTTTTAACAGGTCTTTTACTCAACATCAGCAATAGCCTGCATGCACCAGAAACTAAGCCTGAAAACGGCTTGTCCCTTCGTGCCACAACACAAAACAATGAATAAAATTTCAACATTCAAGGAATTCCAGAAACTACAGACTTTTTGGCAACGCATCTCTTTTTTTAAATCTTCAGTCCGAGAAATGCTATTTTTTTTTCTTTTTCCATTTGTCGCAGTAGCTTTATTTCAAACTCTCTCTGGAAATTATTTCCCCTTTTACGCTTTTGCAAAAAGCTCTGCAGAGCAAATTGTACCTGAGGAAAATCACCGCCTAGAAAATTTTTTAATCAGTACTAAAGGACGTGATGACTGGACCCGCCTTATGTTGGCAATACTTAATAGCGTATCTGCGGTAGAAAATGTTTTGTCCGAGGGTGTCAGTGTTAACATTCGGGGAACCGAGGAATTTCATGGTGTAACTCCTCTTATGTTTGCATCGGGAATTGGAGCACAGACAATCGTAAAACTTCTTATCGAAAATGGAGCACGTCTGAATGACACCGATACTTTGGGTAAAACAGCCTTAATTCAGTCGGCATATAAAGGACATTCTGATACAGTAAGTTTCTTACTTCAGCAGGGCGCAAATCCAAATGCAGAAACAAATCAAAAGTGGACAGCCCTAATGTATGCAGCAGAGAGAGGTAGACTGCAAATTCTTAAAACATTATTGAAACACGGCGCTCGAGTTGACTTTCAAAATAATTTGGGCATGTCACCCATGATGTATGCAGCACAAAAAGGTCATTTTAAGATCGTGCAGTTCTTACTTTTAAGAGGAATTAAATTAGATATAACCTCGCTAAATGGATCATCTGCTTTAATTTGGGCTATCAGATCTAAACATGAGAACATAGCAAAATTACTACTAGAAGCTGGAGCAAAAACAGATATTCTTGAAAACGAATTCCAAAGGTCGCCACTGCTTCTCGCGTCAATGTACGGTCTAGAATCAACTGTGCAAAAATTATTATCTCTCGGAGCTGATTTGACAAAAGTTGATAAACAAGGAGAAAATGCTTTGTTACTAGCCTTAAGCAACAAACATTTTAAAACAGCGAGCCTGTTAATAAAATCCGGGATTTCCACCAATACTCAAGATCTTAAAAAACGTACTCCAATCATGGAAGCAAGTGCTCAAGGAAGTTTGGAATTGACCAGACTCCTGATCAAGAAAGGTGTAGACGTAAATGCTAGAGATTTTGTTGGGAAAACATCTTTGATGATAGCGGCCGCTGAAGGCCATATTAATATTGCGAAAGTGCTGCTTCGAGAGCAAAGTCGGCTTGATTTTCGTGACCGCTATGGCTGGACTGCCTGGATTTATGCAGCCGAAAAACAGCAGTTGCCCATGGTCAAATTTCTCAGTGAAAAAGAAATTGATAACGAGGGGAATCTCTTTTATGCCGTCTCACGTGGGCACCTTAAAGTTATAAAAATATTGCTCGATTTGGGGATAAATATAGAAATTCATGATTCCCAAGGATGGACTCTTTTGATGTGGGCTGCAAACAACGGTCATTCAAAAGTTGTTGAACTCTTGTTAAATGGTGGAGCAAGAATAAACGACAGTACTGAAAAAAAATCAGATTCTTCAGGCTGGACACCACTTATGCTGGCGGCTGGAGGTGGACATATTGAGACTGTAAACACTCTCATCAAAAAAGGTTCCGATCTCGAAGCACAGGATAATGACAATTGGACGGCGCTAACGTGGGCTTCTATCAATGGTTATCATAACATTGTAGGAATGTTAGCAAACAATGGTGCCAGGATAGATGTTCGCAGTTCTGATGGGGCAACACCTCTTATTTGGGCAGCCTCTCAAGGACACGAAAATGTCGTGCAAACTCTGTTAGCAAAAGGTTCAAATATAAAATTGAAAGATCTCCATGGAAAAAATGCTTTAGCACACGCAATACTTAATGGTCATTTAACTACCGCAAAAAATTTGATTAAACAAGGTGCTGATTTAAATCAGAGTTTACTCTATGCATCGCAGCGCGGTTACAACGAAATGGTATTATTTCTACTTGCAGAAAATGCAGAAATAGATCATCTCTCTTCACAAAAGGAAACACCTTTAGCTCTTGCCTTACAAGGAAAACATTTTGATACCGTCAGCATTCTGCTGGAGCATGGTGCAGATCCTAACATAAAAAATTCACAGGGACAGACCCCATTGATGATTGCAGTTATGACTGGAGAATTAAAATTGGTAAAACTTTTAATTCATCACCCAACATATATCCGACAGAATGCTGAAATGAATACTACTGATTTTATAGGAAATACACCTTTAATGATTTCCGCAGTCCACGGTTATCTAGATATAGTAAAACAGCTGCTCAAGCTTGGAGCAAGAGTTGATAACAGAAACCGCTGGAAAGAATCCGCATTAATTCTTGCCGCTTCAAGGGGCTTTCGTGAAATTGTGGAACTACTAATAGAATATGGAGCAGATTTTCGCTCAGAGGATGTTAATGAAAAAACGGCATTGATGAGAGCAGCTCAAAATGGACAATTATTTGTGGTTGAACTACTTCTTTCTATGGGAGCAAATCTTCATCTTAACGCTTTTGATATGAGTGGCGAAGGCGGGACACCGCTGATTCAAACTGCCAGAAATGGACATGATGAAGTTTTGATATCATTATTGAGGTCAGATGCAGAAATTGATGATGTTGAATTGATGTTTAACCATTCGGCTCTTATGGTTGCAGCTTTAAATGGTCATAAAAAAACCGTAGCTATTTTACTTAACTCTGACGCTGATCCCAATTTAAAAGACTCTTCAGGCAGATCGGCATTATTGCTTGCAGCAACCAACAACCATCTGTCTGTAATAATTCAGCTTTTGGATGCTGGACAAAAAGGGAATCAAAAAGACTCCAAAGGAAACGGCATATGGCACTTGCTCGCAATGAGTGATATAGAAAATGAAGATAGCAAAGCCGAATACAATATTCCCGGACAAATAGAGACTGTTGCTCCAAGAAAATTGTATGAACTAATCTCACGACAAGTTCCACTTGACACATTAAACAATGATGGGGATACAGCCCTGATAATTGCTGTAAAACATGGGAAAGTGAGGATAATTAAAAATCTGTTGGAATTAGGAGCATCAACCAATATTTTGACAACCGCAGGTGAAAGCGCTTTAACCCTTGCGAAAGCAAGTGGTAATGATGAGCTGGTTAAACTACTGCGCTGATTACATACCTTTTTTAAATATAGCTGAGAAATAATCTTTGTTGTCAACTGCCTGCATTCCAGTAACCAACAACTATTTTTTCTTCTCGTTTTAGGAAATCATCTTCAGTAATTTTTCCCCGAATATACCCATCACGGAGATAATGTAGCTTTGCCAAATATTCTTCTTTTGAATCACAATGGCTCCAGCCTTTTTCATTTGTATGAACTAGCTTTTCATACTCATCTGAGGATATTTTTAAAGGATTTTCTCTAGAATATGGTGTTAAAATAATCATCAACCATCCTAATATTTCCACATAATGCGTGGAATGTATATTTCAAAGTAAATAAATGTTAATCATCTTAAACATTTATTTCAAAAGCTTGCAAGTCGACAACTACAAATCATGAACAAAACAACAAAAAAACAACATATCAGACAAAATATACATATATTTTTTTGGACAGGAAGTTCAATTTCAGGAATCATGCTTGGTCTGAATGCCCCAGGATTAGGAACTCATTGGCTGGGATTAATTTCCCTGTTTCCTTTGATCTACACTTTGGAGAAACTCCATGCGGAAGAGGATATATCTTACTTGAAAAGGGGGTTGCTATTTTTTGGGATTTGTTGGCTCTCTGGAGGAATTGCTGCTTCAATTGGAGGCTATTGGATAACCAACAGTGTCCATGTTTTTGGGCACCTTAACTGGCCTGCTGCGTTAATGATAACAGGGTTCGGTTACGGTCTTGAAGTAGGCTTCCAACTTTTTGTTTATTTCGGAATCCCACTACTCTTAATCTCTAAACTCAATAACTGGGACTTGCCGCTGAGACTTACGTTTGTCTTAGCGATAGATCCTTGGTATCCTCGCTTGATTCACTGGAATTACGGTGGGCTGACATTCAGTGAATTCCCCTTGATTGAACAATTTGCCGATATCATTGGATCTTCCGGACTCATTCTTTACAGTGCCGGTTTAGCTTTTCTGTTGATCGGCTGGACACGTTTTAAATCCGGGATGATAAGTTATAAATTAATGCTTCAGGCTTCAACTCTATACTTGGTTTTATGGATCATCGGTTTAAGTTATGGTGCGTGGCGAATTTACAACATGGAACTAAATAATTTGGTAACCAACACAAGAAGTTCAAATTTGACAGTACTTGTTATTCAGCCTAATTTTTCACTTCAGGATCTTGCTTCCAGTCCAGAAATTGTCCATTCAGAGCGGCATCATAACCTGGAAAATCTGCTGGCGGACTCAACGAAAGTCCTCGCAAAACTTCCTAAAAACACAAGCACAGATAAATTGCTTGTGTGGCCAGAATCCGTTTTTCCATATGCTTATTTTAAGTCTGAAAAATCTCGTCAAAAAGTTTCTTCCTTTGCACTGGAACACCAAACAAACATATTATTTACAACTGTGGACTGGGAAATCACTCAAACCGGTAAACAGTTTTTTGGCGTATCAGTACTAGTTGGCAAAAACGGTAAAGTTCTTGGACGCTACAAAAAAATTTTTCTAATACCTTTTGGCGAGATGATTCCTTTTTCAGATTGGTTCCCAGGTATTGCATCATGGCTAAGGAAGAACATTGCCAATATGTCTGAGTTTGATCAAGGTACTGAATACACAGTTTTTTCTATGGCGGAAAATACCCAGATTTCAGCTCCTATCTGTTTCGATATTTTCAATCCTGCAGTCTTGCGCGGAATGGTTCTTAAAGGCTCGCAACTGGTTTTGAATCTCAGTAATTTAGCCTGGTTTGGACACACAACAGCATCGGACAATATGGTCGCGGTTTTGCGTTGGAGGGCTATAGAAAATCGGGTACCTGTTATCTTCGCCTCGAATAATGGAAAAAGTGTCTTCATTGCTTCTAACGGTAAAAACATCAGCCAACAGCTTGGACTTTTTGAAGAAGGTTCGATAACCTCTGTACTGAAGCTTCAACGCCAATTTTCATTCTACCGAGAATATGCAGAATGGGTATGGGCAGGATTTATATTATTATTTTTTTTATTGCTGATTCAGGCACATCGTCGGGGTAGAATATTCCAATAATAATTTGCACTCAAAATTAACTTTCAACTCAAAAGGAAAAAACATGGACTTAAAACTCAAAGGGAAAGTCGCGATGGTAGCGGCTTCAAGTAAAGGACTAGGTTATGGAATTGCAGAGGCACTAGCTCAAGAAGGCGCTTCACTTTCAATTGGTAGCCGAACTGAAAAAGAAATTGAAACAGTTGCCGAAAAACTAAGGAGAGAAACAGGAATATCGGTTTTAGCAAATGTTCTGGACTCCTCAAATCCGCAATCAATCCAAAAATGGACTGATGCAACAATCAAAGAATTTAAAGGTATCGATAAACTTGTAATCAATGCGGGAGGACCACCCGCTGGGAAATTTGAGGATTTTTCTGATGAGGATTGGCAAGAGGCTTTTGAACTAAATCTTTTCAGTGCAATACGCATGATCCGAGCTACTTTACCATCGATGCGTAAACGAGGAGGCGGCTGTGTTTTGACGGTTACTTCAATGTCTGTCAAGGAACCGATAGACGTACTTATTCTCTCAAACGTTATGCGTTCCGGAGTTACAAGCCTGGTGAAAAGTCTCTCCGCTCAGTTAGCTTCCGACAATATTCGGCTCAACAATCTGATGCCTGGTCGTATCAACACAGATCGCATTAGAAGCTTGGACTCCATGAATTCAGAAAAAATGGGGGTTTCAATTGAGCAAATACAAGAGGCAAGCTATAACAATATTCCGATGGGGCGCTACGGAACCATTGAAGAATTTGGTCGCTGTGGAGCATTTTTGCTATCTGATGCAGCAAGTTATATCACCGGTTCAAGTCTTGCCGTTGATGGGGGTGCGCTTAAAACAGTCTGGTAATTAAGGTTCAAGTTTTTTGCATTTTTGACGATATTAATGATCAAGAGGAAAAGGCCGTTTCACTGCTTGGCTTTCTGTTTACCGAAAGTCGGCCTATTAAAAACGGCAATTTACATTTTAAAAAATGATCAATCACAGAGGTGCAAATGCCTATAAATTATCTCAACTTATATCTTATAGCTGTCATAGGCGGACTTGTAGCAACAATAGGAGGAATTATAATCTGCTACGCGGGCATCTCTGAAACAAGTTATGTCGTTTATCAGGGTATCGATCTCACAACCTTTTATCTTGATAAAAATCGCCATGACTTGTACGTAAACGGTTTGGTTTACAGTATTACTTTCGGAATTGCATTTTTTCTGTTACTAGCAGTAATTGTGCTACCAAGTCCAGATCAAATTAAAAAGCGTACTTCTGCATCTAAGTTTGCAGATACAGTCGGAACAGGATATCAACAATCTTCAGAAGTGTCTAATCCATCTGAAGAAGATCTAACGTCGGCAGGTGAAATACCCGCAGAAGAAGAATCACTTGAAATTGAGCTTGAACCGGAAATAGAAAATTTTGCCGAAATTGAAGAAGAAGAAGAAGAAGAAGAGGAAGAGAAGAGGAGTCAGCACTTTCGAGTTTGGCTGATGATGATGATTCAGATGTAGTATACGGTACTGGACGAATCACTGACAAGTCACACAGGTCATTTATACTCACCAGTCCTGACAGTGCAGTCAAGTTCCTTATGCGTAAAGAACTTGATGGACGACCACTTAAATCATCTCAGGACGAAATATACGAAGGCTGGCAAAAACGAGGCCTTTCCAGAGGGAAATTGCGCAAACATTTTCTAAAGATTATGGATTGGGACAGCGTACCAGAAATGGAAGTTAATGAAATATATAATAAATTAAAAGATAAGGCATACGAAGTAAAACACTCTGGCTAATTTAATTAACAATCAAAAAATGATTAAAAAATATGGGCTCAAAGCTTTTTAAAGGAACACCTACTTACTTACTAGATTCAAAATTAAGTGAAGCATTCCATATTGCTCGCCTTTTGGAAAAACCTCTGCTGCTGGAAGGCGAACCAGGAACAGGTAAAACTAAACTGGCACAGGAATTTGCTAAAAAAGAAAACTGCCCCTTGTTTGAAGTGCCAATTACTTCAGAAAGCAAAGTTTCGCTATTAGTTTCACGTTTCGATGAAGTTCAACGTCTAATGGACACTCAGGCTGCTGTCGCCAATGCACAGATGAAACAAGCTGGAATTGACATGCAGATAGATACTGGCGGACGTAAAGTGGACAACTTGGAAGAATACGTCCATTTGGGACCGCTTGCAAAAGCCTTCTCTACACCAGAGTCGGTTCTACTGTTGGATGAAATCGATAAGGCTCCCCGTGAACTACCCAACAATCTTCTGTTTTTACTCTCTGAACGCCGCATCGTAGTTCCTGAAACACAGCAAACAATTGCCTGTGATCCTGGTAAAATGCCGATCATAGTAATTACATCCAACCATGAACAAGATTTGCCTGCTCCTTTTATTCGACGATGTATATACATGTATATCGAGTTTCCACCACCTGAAAGAATGCGTGAAATCGTTCGTATGCATCATCCTGGAGCAAATGAGAAAATCGTCGCTGCTGCAATAGAAATTTTCTATCAACTGCGTGAACTTGACTTGACTCGGAAACCTTCTACCAGTGAAATTTTAGATTGGATGTCATACCTCGTTCAAACAGATGTTCTTGATTCTAAAGTTGTTGAAAAATTGAAAGGTGCGCAAACACTCGTTAAACATCGTGACGACCGTGAACTGTTACGCGAAATTCAGGAAAAAGGTATTGAGTCTGCAACCAGTCGAAAAACATCAAACTGGTAAAATCTTCCCCGCTAATTCACTAAGACATGTTTCAAATTAGCTTCTTCATTTTTATTTTTTTACTTGGAAGCATCCCATTCGGTTTGTTAATCAGCCGTTACTGGTTAAAAATTGACATCCGCGAACAGGGGAGCGGGAACATTGGCATGACAAACGTTATGAGGGTTGGAGGGAAATTACCCGGTATTATAACGTTTTTGCTTGATTTCGGAAAAGGGAGTCTCACGGTTTTACTCGCTCAAACAGCTTTCCCTGTATCCGAAGCAGTTCCGGAAGCTCAACTTTTAATCCACACTCTAGCTGGAGTCGTCGTTGTTTGCGGTCATGTCTTTTCAGTCTTTCTACGTTTTAAAGGTGGAAAAGGAATTTCGACTTTGTTTGGAGTTTTAGCAGTTTTGCATTTCAGTATAGCTCTGACTGTTGCCTTAGTTTGGGTAGGTATTTTTTTATGGAAAAAAATCTCCAGTCTTTCTGCTATTTGTATGTTGATAGTTCTTCCGTGGTTATTCCTACTATTTCCATGGCTCCAGAATGAAACTCCTTTTTGGACTGTGTTTTTCCTTTTTCTTCTGTTATCATCACTCCTGATCTATAAGCATCGAGACAATATAAAGCGGCTGCTCAATGATCAAGAGAGTCAACTCTAATAAAAAAACAAATTTAAAACATTTTTCAAAAGAACATAAATGAATCCAATCACTCCATTCTCATTTTTCTTCGGCAAGGATATGTTCCGACACGCTATCCTTTTATCAGGAATTACAATCATTGCCTGGTTCTTGACACAAAATGGGATTGGGTTGGCTAGTTATTTTTTCTGGATTTCATTAATCATGATCTCAACCATAGTAATTTGGCGAGCAGGTGATTTTTTCTCTCCGGCAGCTAGTTATATCCAGAATAAACACGATATTCCACAATCAATTAAAGCCGCAGTCATTGATGCAATTGCGAGTTCATTCCCTGAGTTTTGTGTAGCCGTTATCGCTGTAATCATGATAGGGCGTGCAGAAGTTGGTATCGCCAGCATTGTAGGATCAGCACTTTATAATGTACTTGTGATTCCTGCGGCTGCAGGCTTAGTCGCTGCAAGTCCAATGGTCATCAGCAAGGAAGTCGTCTGGCGTGACAATATATATTATCTTGGAGTAACTCTTTTGCTCGGGGCAATGCTCTGGTTGTTCCCAAATGAGTGGGGTGCCGGTGTCGCTATTATTTTTTTACTTGCATACTTAGGCTATGTCTTTCTCCTTCAGCGAGATTTCAAAAAATCAAAAAATCAAAACGCGGATTCACACCA
>SHAT01000035.1 GCA_004213175.1 Pseudomonadota bacterium
GGGGAAATAATTAATTTAGGTTCCCCACTTTTAAAATTTTATTATTAAAATAAGACTTAAAAATATAATCAGTCCGGACTAATAAAACTAGGTTTTTAATCTACTTCTTAACAAGTGAGAACTTCAAAGTGCATAGCGATATTGTAATGACCTTGAAGTATTCTCATTTTGCTAAGGAAGACATTGCAAACGCTATGATTTTACTTGAAGATGAGATTTGTATGTTTGTCCTGGAATGCCAAAAAAGTGACACAAATTTCATTCCTACACTTAACTAACTGATATTAATAGCTTGTCTAATGACTTCTAATCAGTAGGTTATAGGTTCAAGTCCTATCTGGTGCGCCACTATTACCAACGGATTACAGCAGTTTTACCTTTGGTCAAAGTCCATAATTGTACCACTTTTGTGCAGAAATCAAGCGTACCCTTGTGGCTATGTCAGAGCGAACTGGCCTGAGCATCGGTCAGACATTCAGTTGTATTATTGACCTTCCCCAATTAATTCTTTACAGAGTCAGACATCCCCCTAGTAATATCTCGACACATTGTATTTCAAACCAATTAATGTTATATTTTAGGCTGTCATAGACAACCACTATAAAAGTAATTACTTTTTATTACGTCAAGTTTGTACATAATGATTATATATAGGTTGCGATCTACTAATGATAGAATTTTCTACCCCAAACTTGCCTAACTAATGGATATTTTATATTTTTATAAAAACCCAATAAAGATTTGGTTGGTTGAAAAGGAGGTAAATATTTTTAAACGAATATTTTGGAAGTTTTTTTCAGATGGTAAGTATATAGGGGAAATTAAAAACAGTTTGCCTCATGGTAACGGTGAATTATATTATGTTCATGGTGGAAAATATGATGGTGATTGGATTGATGGTGAAAGAAATGGTGAAGGTTCATATACTTACGCAGATGGAAGAAAAAGTTTTGGTAAGTATCATAAAGGCAAAAAAAATGGTGAAATGACTATTACATGTCCAAATGGAGATGCTTATAAGGGAAATTTCAAAAATGGGAATCCTTTTGGGAAGTTTAATTTTACAAATTCTTTAGGAATTAAATCAGAAGTAGATTTTAAAAGATTTAAAAATCCTTTATTGAGGTTATAAATTTTATATAGGTGTCACTCAATGATAGAGCTCTATTACACAAATTTATACAGAAGGTCATTAATTGCATTAAGATTATAATTTGTAGAAGTTAAGAAAAGTTCCACTTGAAATTTGTTCATGTAACAATCATTTTTAAGCCGAATATGAGTAATAAAATAATGGACAAGAAAGTAAGAATAATGTTTTATATCCTACTTTCAGTATGCGGACGGATTATTAAATTATTTTTTTGGAAACTTAAAATTTATCTTAAAATTTAGATGTTGAGAAATTGCGCCCACCAATAATGGAATTGCTTATAGCAGCTTTAAATCCCCATTAGACTGATCTAATTAACACTTTTATGAAAGTAAAGATTATAGGAAAATGATACATTTTCTGAACACAGGTATTAAATTATTCCTTATGTATTTTTTCTAACTTCCAAGATTTTCTTATTTTAATTGGATAGATTACGCTTAAAAAAAGATTAAGTAACTTATATTTCTGCAAACACCTTCCTTAATAGATAAATTTTGGAAACTTATGCGAATCCTTAATTCAATCCTTCTTCCTTCTCCTTTCAAAGCATTCCCAACTAAAACTATATGCATTTTCTTAATACTCTTTTTTTTCAAATCAAACTTAGTCTTTTCTTTCACCCTAAAGGAATATGCAACTAACCCCTTTGGTACTGTATTATTTATCAGACATACAATGGCTCCTGGCTATGGGGACCCACAAAATTTTGATTTAAATGATTGTTCCACTCAACGAAATTTAGATTATGAGGGAAAGTCCCAAGCAGTTCAAATTGGGAGAAGAATTAAAAAAGAAAGAATTAAATTTGTAAAAGTATATTCAAGCCAGTGGTGCCGCTGCGTCGAAACTGCTCAACTTTTAGATATTGGAGAAATAACAATAGAACCGGGTTTAAATTCATTTTTTCAAGGTTTTGTTTCAAAAGAAAAAACAATTTCTAAGCTTAAAATAATACTAGACTCTTTAGAACATAGTAATGAACTTGTACTAATGGTTACTCACCAAGTTACAATTGCAGCACTAACAGGAATATCTGTAAAAAGTGGAGGTGCTGTTGCTTATAACACAAAATTTAAGAAGTCTAGGGAAGTTGATATTCTAGATTAAAAAAAGTTTAATTATTCACAATCAGCAGCCCCTCAAGATATTCTCCAATTTTTGTAATTCAAATAAGTTGATGTAATTACTTGTCTCCTAAACCACCAAAAGGAAAAAATGGAAAAATTCACTCCTTACAACGAAAGATGCCATCTCAAATCTTGCAACATATACCCATTCCTGTTGCTAATTTGAACTTAAATGATAGAATCACAAGCTTTAGGCTAAGCATGATAAATTAAATTAAATCTTCTGAAGAATGAAACGTTTCCTTTTCCACTCTATGTTTTGCATTACCATAACCATCGTCATCCTTTTACTAGGCTCGCCAATTATGGCTGATCAGAATGATCCAAGGCTTGAGCTAATTTTTAAGGATCTTAAGACTTCTGTAACTTTGCAAAAAGCTTCATCTATTGAACTCCAGATCTGGAAGATCTGGATGGAGCATGATAATCCAAAGGTTAAGAGTTCAATGTTCTTGGGTATTGCAGCAATGAATAATCAACAATTTGGAAAAGCATTGGAACATTTTAGGCTGTTGACTGAAATAGAACCTGACTTTGCTGAAGGATGGAACAAACGAGCCACAGTCTTCTATCTGTTGGGAAGATTCAATGAATCTCAAGAAGATGTTGAACGCACTCTTAAACTTGAACCAAGGCATTTTGGAGCGCTTTCTGGACTGGGACTAATACGTATGGAACTAAGAGACTGGCCCGGAGCCATCTCAGCTCTGGAAGCGGCGCTAAGGCTTCACCCTCATATGACTGGAGTAATAAGGAATTTGAAATATGTTCGAAAGAAGCAGAATGAATCAATGACTTGAAACTTGACCGATCACCTATTGTGCAAATCATTGATTATAAAATAAGTGTTTGTAAAATAAAGCTATGCTGAAAGATGTTGGTCATTGTTGTTGACTCCCACTAATTCTTCACAGTCAGTAAATACTTGCGGTATAGTTATTACTCGTCAAAAAAGATCTATACTTCTATATCAAGACCTTTGAGCATTTCTTTCATATCAGCGAGGTTTCCACCCATAATGACATTATTATCATTAGACTTTAACTTGGTAAGTGACTTAATGTATTTTTGCCCTAGTTCTAACTTTACAGCTTCTGTGCCTCCTGGACCGCTAATCGCATTTGCAATTTTCTTAATAGACTCGGCAGTTGCCCTACCTAGATATAAAATTTCTGAAGCTTTACCACTGGCTTCATTGATACGCTTTTGCATCTCACCTTCTGAATTATTTATAAGCTCCCGCATTAAACCTTCAGAAGTATTAATCAGTGACTGTTTTTCGCCAACACTCTTCTCTAAAATAGCACGCCTATTTCGCTCGGCAGTCACCTGCTTCTCCATGGACTGGCGAACAGATTCTGGCGGAACGAGATTTTTAATTTCAAATCTTAAAATTTTAACACCCCATTTTGCTGCGGCACTATCGAGCACAGAAACAACCTTGCCACTTATGGCCTCTCTTTCTTCAAAGGTACGATCAAGATCCAAAGTTCCAATGATAGCCCTGGTTGTAGTTTGCGCAAGCTGGATTGATGCATATTGGAAATCAGTGATTCCATAACTAGCTTTTTGTGAGTCAATAACTTGTAAATAAATAACGCCATCGACTTCAACCTGAATTTCATCTTTTGTGAAACAGGTCTGTGGAGGTACATTTATGGTATGCTCTTTTAAATCTTGGGTAAACGCAACTCTATCAACAAAAGGCATCAGAAAATGGAAGCCTGCGTTAAGAGTGGTATTATAGCGCCCAAACCTCTCCACAATAAATTCCATACGAGCGGGGACCAAACGCAAAGACCTGACTAACGCCAGAATGATATAAAGGAAAAGGACACCTAGAATAAGTAAAAATATAATATTATCTATCGACATGACTACCTCCTTTTAGAGTAGATTTATTTCCTTTGAGTTCCTCTAATATTCCTTTTAAAGAAGCCAGGTTAGCTGGAAAGAGGGAGACATATCCATTTTCGAGAATTTCATCAAGTTGGTCTATATACTGATCTATAATGCGCATTTTTAAAGCCTCATTTCCACCAGGAAGGTCGATCGCTTCCCCTACAAGTTTCAAGCTTTGTGCAGTCGAATCAGCAATGAGCTTAATACCCTCAGCCCTGCCATTTGCTTCATTAACTCGTTTTTGTTTTTCGCCTTCAGAAATATTAATGGCACTTTGCCTTTTACCCTCGGAAACATTTATTAATTTTTCTTTTTCCGCAGTTGCCCTGGTAATTTCTGCCCGTTTTTCTCTTTCGGCTTCCATCTGCTTTTCCAAAGTTTCGACAACATGTAGAGAGGGTGCAATATCCTTAATTTCATATCGTAAAACCTTAACTCCCCAAGGGTCAGAAGCTTTATCAATTTCACTGATTATTTTCGCATTGACTTCATCTCTCTCTGAAAAAATCGACCCCAATGTTATTTTCCCTACTTCTGATCTCATTGTGGTTTGAGCAAGATTAATACTAGCTGCCAAGTAATTCCCAATCCCATAACTCGCTTTCTTAGGATCCATTACCTTCATATACAAAAGTCCATCTATTTCAACTTGAATATTGTCCTTCGTAATAACACTTTGGGAGGGAATATCAACAACCTGTTCTCTCATCTCTTGCTTATAAGCAGCAAAGTCAATAAAAGGAATTAAAAAATATATACCTGGAGTAAGTGTCCTTTGATATTTTCCAAGTCTTTCAACAATGATATTTTCACGTTCGCTAACAATAATAATTGTCTTATAAATGATAAAACAAATTAATATTATAGTTCCTGAATAGATACTTAACACTTCATCACCCCATTTCTATATTTTTTGGACTATCCAAGTAATATTGTCTCGTCCAATAATTTTAACTTGCTCACCTTTTAAAATTGTCTGGTCTCCTTCTGCACGAGCTTGCCATGAACTTCCGCTATGCTCAACTCGTCCTAATTCACCAGAATTTATATCTGCAATTATCTCAACAATAGATCCCATCACTTCTTCATCTTCATCAATATTTCCTTTTCTGGTAACTGATGGAACAAATCTAAGAACTAAAAAACGAAGAGTAAATAAGTATATTATTGAGCTTATAAAAAAAGTAGTAAATTGCTGGAGTATTCCATCAATATATCCAAAGTGCATACCGAACACAACAGTTAAAGATCCAAGTCCCACGAAGACCATAACCAAACCTGGGACAAGAAACTCAACGGCCATCAAAAAAATTCCAGAACCTAACCAAAGGCTAAAAGCGAGATTTTCCATAGCTTCTGATTTTAATCGACATACTTCTCAATTAATGTAAATATCTATAAAAATGCTTTGTCCTAGTTTAGACATTCTGTTACATGTGTAAAATAACTTTACGATGAATCAAGACAATTCCAATCGGAAATAAATGAATGTCTATGTAAACAATATTATTGCAAAATATTGTTTTTAAAAATCAAGTTTAATAGATATTGTATCTTATGTAAAGGTGTCCTTATAGGTGTCTATAAGCCCTGATATTGAGCTCAATATTTACGACTTATTTTGGTCTGCTCGATGGGAAAAATTTTGTGCCACTTTTGTGCTATTTCAATAACAGAACATACTGGCCTAAGCATCAGTCAGGTTACTGATGAAGTCTTGTACACCGGCTTAGTTGAGATGCAGGAGCTGGAAGAGCTTGAGGAATGAGGGGGCGAATGCTTTGGGTAATAAATCTGCTTTTTAGCATTCAGTATTCTTGAACAAAGATTTTGGCAACTCTTTCAGTGTAGAACATCCCAACTGTCCCATTGTTGTCAACAATTCTTCTTTGAGAATCTTCATCACGTGATCCCCTCCTTGCTCGTCAAGCGCTCCCACTGCAAAAAGGAAAGGACGCCCCATAAGAACAAAATCAGCTCCCAAGGCTAACATTCGAGCTATATCGAGACCACAGCGGATTCCACCATCAGCGATTAGATTCGCCTCAGAGCCAACTGCAGACCTGATTCTAGGTAATACTGATACAGCCGAAGGCGTGGCATCGAGCTGACGTCCACCATGATTTGAAATGACTAGGGCATCAGCTCCCAAATCTAGATAAGACATAGCCTCATCGGGATCAAGAACTCCCTTAACAATCAATTTTCCGGGCCACATGGCTCGAATATCTTCAAAGACTGAGGGGGTAATATGCAATCCCATCCGCTCTTCAATAAATTTGCCAGAATCCTTAATAGATTGTATGCTGTTTATGCCTAAACCAATGTGGGAAAAGTCGTTCTGCTGATAAGGTAATATATTAACAAATTGTGGTACACCTGTCCTCAGCATCCTTAGCGACCAGTGTGGATGTGTTATCATCTGCCAGAGTGTTTTTATGTCAAAAAATTTTGGTGGGACTGAAAGACCATTTCGAATATCGTGATTACGACGAATTTTTCGAGGCACATCAACTGTAACCATAATCGTTTCGTAACCGGCTTCTTTGCATCGTCGCAGTAAATCTTTACGTGTCTCAGGGTCCTGTGGTGTGTATAGTTGAAACCAAGCCTTATCGCACGCAATTTGACCAATATTTTCTATACTGTCTGTTGCTACGGTACTTAAAGTGTATGGGATATTGTTTGTCTTTGCAGATTTTGCCAGGATAGCCTCTGATTTTGGCCAGATCAATCCGGATAAACCAATTGGAGCTACTCCAAATGGTGCGTCGTATTCGTATCCCATCAGTTTGCAGCTAATGTTTGGCCTCTCAGCGTCCGTGAGGTAGCGTGGCATCAACTCAACATCGTTTAAATCTTTCCGATTTTTTTCTACGGCAATACCTTGCCCGATGCCATAAATCAGATAATCTCGCATAAATTCAGGAATACGTCGCATTGCCTCCGCTTCCATATATTCAACACAAGGAAAATGTTTTTCAATATCCATATTTGTTTGCTTCAAAGTTTAATTGTGTAAAATTTGTTATATCAATACGCCACTGAAATGCGGAAGCTATTTATCTGAGTTGCCGTTTTTTGATTGGTAACTGACGATATTAAAGAAGATTTCCTTAGAATTCTCCCATACTGTCAAAAATTTAAAAAAAGTGCTTATGAATTGTAAGAATTTTTAAATATTAACGTCAATATATACTAGTCTGCACGGGAGATCTATTATTAAAGTTCAAGAAAACTAATCACAAAGGAGGATAAGGTAACAATTACAGATCCGCACTTTACCAGAGAAACAAACCGTGTGTCTCAGTGAAGATCTATGAAGATACTGATATAATTACCCTTGTTTATGACAGTCTGTCCCTGTATACTGGCTGTCACAGTTTGCGGTACTGAGGGCCTCACGTTCGAATCGTGCCGGGTGCGCCAATCTTACCAACGTATTGGTCAATTCTAAATTTCAAAAAATCTTCATTTAAGCCATGGTATTCAGTACTATTTGGTAACTTATTGGTATAAGTCCCAAGATAAGTCAAGATAATGGAGATATTACCTAATTGTATTTAATAGTTCTGCCTGAATGGCCTTTCAAGAGTCAGCATCTTTACAAACCGGCAGGTTGATGATATAAATAAAATAATGATGCATATAAGAATTCTAACTTAACAGACTTCATAATTTTAGAACCAAGGAGAAAACATGATTCGGAACGACCACGCCTTCACTTTTGATCGAGTGATGCGCTTGGCTCTGTTTGCCGGACTCGCCTGGGGCCTGGTGCTCCTTCTGGATTATCTCTCCGACGTGCTCCTGCCGTTTGTCACTGCACTTGTTGTGGCCTACTTCCTTGACCCAGTCACCAATAGAGTTCAGAAGCTCATCAAGCCTCGTGTTCTAGCTGCACTCTTTACACTGTTCTCCATTACACTGGTTGTCTTTCTTGTTGTCAGGTACATGGTCCCAATGGTCGGCAACGAACTGACAGATATGGGGCGTACCGTATCCAAAATGGCCGGCGATACCAAGTTGGCACAAGCTGCCAAAGAGCATTTGCCCGAAAATGTATGGGAGGAGGTTAACGAGATTCTAAAACGCGATGATGTCAAACGATACCTTACAAGTGACGGGATGTTACAGATGGGCAAGGACACGGCTAAAAAACTTTTACCTGGCGTCTGGGGCGTTCTTTCGGGAGCGGCCAATGTGCTTACGTTCATCACCGGCCTTCTAGTAATCATGCTCTATGTGGTCTTCCTACTTATCGATTACGATAACATATCAGCACGTTGGCGTAATTATATTCCCCCTAGCATGCGTGATGATGTATCCGGATTCTTGGGGGAATTCATTAAGGCGAATAACCGTTATTTCCGTTCACAGGCACTGGTGGCCAGTTTTGTGGCTGTGCTTTTCTCGATCGGCTTTTCGATCATCGGCCTACCGCTCGCTATTCTCATGGGTATATTTATCGGACTTCTGAATATGGTTCCCTATCTTCAGATCGTGGGCACCATCCCCTGCCTACTTCTGGCTGGGCTGAAGGCGCTGGAGCAAGGTGAAAGTTTTCTCGGTTCACTGGGTCTTGTCCTATTCGTTTTCGGCGTGGTGCAACTCATTCAGGAAACCTTGTTGGTGCCACGAATCCAAGGCAAAGCCATGGGACTTTCACCATCCATAATCTTGTTGTCTCTTTCAGTCTGGGGTAAGCTACTAGGCTTTCTCGGTCTTATTCTGGCTTTGCCACTCACCTGCCTTGGCCTGACATATTATCGCCGTTATATCTTGAAATATGATCAGCCCTGAAATTGTGCTCATAATTAACGACTTATTTAGGACTGCATGAGCGGTATTTGAGCTAATTTTGTTCCAAATTTACAATCAATACGACTGCCTTAAAGTCCATAACCTGATTCATTGCACTAATTTGGATATTGAATGGGAATCCTCAACAGTAACTTCTATTAATTCAGATGCAAGATTTTTTAACAATAGACGCTCTATCAAAATATTATGCAAATGGGTTTGAAGCTTTAAAGTCTATAAACCTACGGGTAAAAGAGTCTGAAATTTTGGCACTCTTAGGGCCAAATGGAGCTGGTAAAACCACATTAATCTCAACCATCTGTGGTATTTCAAAGTTCACAAGTGGGAAGATCACTTTGGCAGGTCATGATATTATAAAAAATTATCGTGCAGCACGTAAAATGATTGGTATGGTACCGCAAGAGTTGTCACTAGAATCTTTTGAGACTGTAATGAACACACTACGCTTTTCTCGCGGGCTTTTTGGCAAAGCCCCTAATGATTCTTATCTCGAAGAACTTTTAGAACAACTTTCTCTGCTCGATAAGAGGAATTCACAAATTCTTGAATTATCCGGGGGTATGAAACGCCGACTATCGATTGCAAAGGCATTGAGTCATGAACCCCAGTTATTATTTTTGGATGAGCCGACTGCTGGAGTAGATGTTGAATTACGTAAAGACATGTGGTTATTGGTTCGCCATCTCCGGAACGAAGGGGTTACAGTTATTTTAACCACTCATTATATAGAGGAGGCAGAGGAAATCGCTGATCGTGTTGGTATTATAGACAAAGGCCAATTGCTATTGGTTGAAGAAAAGGAATCACTCATGCAGCGTCTGGGGCAAAAACAATTGACCATTGAACTGCAGAATCGACTCGAAGAGCTGCCTACAAAACTTTCTGACTACGATATTGTCTTGGCAGCTGATCGGCAGTCATTGAACTACACTTATAATATGCGTAGTGGTCGCACAGGGATTAACCAAATTTTGTCTAGTTTAACTCAAAGTGGGATCATTATTAAGGATTTGCAAACAAAACAGTCTTCGCTGGAGGATATATTTATGAGTTTGGTCAACGAGACGGCAAAATGAATTACTATGGTATAAAAGCAATTTATAAATTTGAAATAGCAAGATTTTTCAGGACTCTTTTTCAAAGTTTTGTTTCACCTGTTATCGCAACCTCGTTGTATTTTGTGGTTTTTGGTGCTGCTATTGGAAGCCGCATCCAAGAGGTAGATGGAGTGAGCTATGGATCTTTCATAGTACCCGGTCTGATTATGCTCACTGTCATCACCCAATCTATTTCAAACGGCTCCTTTGGTATTTTTTTCCCAAAATTTATTGGAACCATTTATGAATTACTCTCTGCACCAGTAAATTTTTTTGAAATTGTTCTGGGCTATGTGGGTGCGGCTGCAACAAAGTCACTTTTTATAGGACTGGTCATCCTGGGAACATCCACTCTTTTTGTAGAGTTTAACGTGATATATCCAGGTTTGATGATATTGTTTTTGATCTTGACTTGTGTTAGCTTTGCCTTATTGGGCTTTATACTCGGCATTTGGGCTAAAAACTTTGAACAATTACAATTAGTGCCCTTGCTGATAGTAACACCTATGGTTTTTTTGGGAGGCTCTTTTTATTCAATTTCGATGTTGTCTCCTTTCTGGCAAACCGTATCACTGTTTAATCCAGTCGTATATTTGATTTCTGGCTTTCGTTGGTGTTTTTTTGGTATTTCAGATGTCTCGATTACTACTAGTCTGCTGGCAGTTTTTAGTTTTATGACACTGTGTTTGGCCATAATCGCATGGATATTCAAAAGCGGTTGGCAACTGCGTACATAAAATAGGGAAATTGATGAAATCAGGTGTCCATTTAGGCGACTATTTGCCATGATATTCTGTACAATTCAGTAAAACTTGGGATAAGTGGTAAGGTGAGTTAAGATATATAATCTATTGAATTCAGCTAAAAATCTTTAAGTAAGGATAGATATATTAAACGAATTAAATTTAGAAAAAACTAATTGTTCTTTGAATTTTCAAGATAAGAGTCAAATTAAGAAAAATGAAATTTTCGTTCCTATTGTTATTTGCATTTTTAAGCCTTTCCCTTTTCTCTTGTAACAAGGGAGATTCTACATCTACATCTGCATCCACAGCAGATAATTCATCTGCCGGTTCAAACAATCAATCCCAATGTACATCGTTGAAGATTTTCCAAAAAAATATTTTTGGAAAACAGGCCAAACAAACTAATGACTGTGGATACATTGTAGCTTACGACGGTAAACTAACTAAATTAAATGAACTTGGTGAAACAAAATGGGAGTCTGAGATTTCTCTTAAACAGAGGAAACATAGTAATTTAGGGAAGCCATCAGTTATCCAGACAAGTGATGGCGGATATCTTTATTCGGATAATTATGGAGTTGCGAAAGTTAGTTCTAGTGGTGAAATTGCATGGACAAACAAACAATATGGAGACTTTGAAGATGCCATTGAACACAGTAATGGATACTTTTACGTTGTTAGTGATGACCTGGTTGCACATAAATCATTAGCCAAGGTATATAAGTTTAGCTCTAATGGGAATAAAGTATGGATAAAACGATTTGGAGGAGGATGTTCATGGGAAAAATTAAGATCAATTCTTGAGACTTCTGATGGGGAACTAATCATCGTTGGAGGGAAAAGTCATGGTAATAATAGATTTGCCTGTACATTTGAATTTTACGATGATGCATGGATTATAAAAGTGGATGCTGATAGTGGAGTTAAAATCTGGGAGAAAACTTATGGTGGGAAAAATTTTGAGCGCTTTGAAGATATAGTAAAGAATCCAAATGGTGGTTATTATGCAATAGGGACTGCATGCAACAAGAAAAACCCACCTGAGGCAGGAGATCTTTGTGCAAGCAACATGTCAGCCCTTTGGATGAAAATTGATGATAGTGGTAATTCGTTAGGTAAAAAACACTATACAATTGGCCCTAATCAAACAGGTTTTTCAATTACTAATACTTCTTCAGGAGGAACTGCTTGGGTAGGTCTAAATAAAAAAAAGGTGGGTTCCACCACCTTATACCAAGCTGTTTTTGCCAAACTAACAGGTGCACCGACTGTTAACTATTCAAAAGTTGTTGATCTTGGTAGCGGTAATGCCACATCTATTGAATTAACTAAAGATGGCGGGTTCATAATTGTTGCAGGTAAAAATGTTTTTAAAACTGACTCTGATATGAAAATACCTACACTTGAAACCAACTGCAATCGATCTAACAAAAATCACTGTCCTTAAATCCCTATTATAATCAAATTCAGTTAAAAACTGATTACTGCCTTTTTCTGTTAAAGCACTCCCATTATCTCCTTAGAGAACCACCTAAAAACTTTTCACAGAGTTAGAGAACATCCAAATAAATCCACTACTCATTCTTTGCTGAATTAGCCAATTCAGCTGAGAAAGGTTTGCTTTTCACTGATCCTGTGCTAAACTCCACTAATAAGCAAAAATGAATATTCTTAGTTGCTGAACATTTTTTTATTTCAGGTGATTGGTCCCAACTATGGCTAAAGTTATTACATTTGCCAGTCAAAAAGGCGGAGTTGGTAAAACAACCTCCGCGGTTCATTTAGCAACAGCCTTTGCACTCGGTGGATATAAGACACTACTAGTAGATCTTGATCCTCAAGGTTCAGTTCACCACTCTCTTGGTACAGAAAAAAACTCGAGTTTAGGAATCCGTGAAGTTTTTTGTACCCCAGAGATCTCACTTCAGGAAATTATAACTACCGGTAAACATCAAAATCTTGATTTACTACTCTCAAATATTCAAGAACTGCTGACTGAACAAACAGTCAACAAAATAGCCCAGGATTATTATCATGTTTCACAATGGATTGAGAAAAACACCTCTGATCTATATGAATTTATAATCATGGACGCACCTGCTTCAACAAGTTCTCTAAGCATTAACGCTATGATCGCGGCTGACTTCATTATTGTTCCTCTGGAATGCGAAACATTGGCTATTAAATCACTTAAACGTTTTTTGCAGGCTTTTAAGGTATTACAGATAACTATAGAACCCAGACTCCGCCTTGCAGGGATCTTATTGACTATGTATGATGAGAATATTATATCTCACCGACAGGTTTGCAAACAAATTTGCAAGACCTTAGGCGAATCTGTTTTTGAAACGGTTATTCCAAATTGTCCACATATACTGGAGGCCAGTAATTTAGGAATTGATGTTATTCAGCGACACCTGAATTCGGCTGGTGCGACAGGTTATATTCGTCTTGCAAATGAACTGTTGGATCGCTTCCTTTTACCAAAATCAGAAAAGACGAATTAGTTTCAACCAAGAACATAGTTGTTTTAAATCCCAACCCAGATTAGAAACATTAATCGGAGTTAGAGTGCAGTCTTTTGAAATGGGAGTTTTTGCTGTGCTTGGTGTTATTTCGGGTAGTTTCGTCAATGTTTGCCTTGCCCGCCTACCGCTGCAGTTTGCGGATGGTGAAAAGAGATCATGTTTGTTGACATCCCCTAAATTGTCAACTTGTCTGAAAAATCATCTCCGGGAAAAGACAATCAGTCTATATAATCCAGCGCGATCTTTTTGCTTTTCATGTGGTCATCAACTGAGCTGGGTTGAAAATATTCCAGTATTGTCATATTTTCTGAACAGTGGACATTGCAGAAAATGCAATGATCCAATTGGGACTGGAACGATCGTGACTGAAATAGTACATGGTCTGGTTTACTTAGGCTTTGGTTGGTTTTTAAATGGCTGGATCTGGCCTTTGACATTCAGTATTAACTTTTCATTTTTGTGGATTCTGGTTCATTGTTGGAATTGCCAAAAAGCACGAATGACATTGTTTATTACAGGTGTGATAATATTATTATTTAATTTAGGTATTTATTTGATCCACAAATGAAAAAAATACTGATAATTTTGCTTAAAATGTTATTTGTAGGTTCCATTTTGGTTTATCTTATCCAAAGTGATCGTCTTAATTTTGAAAAATTAATGCTCTTTCGGGATGCCCCTGAAATACTTGCCGGTATGATAACAGTCTTTGTACTAGTGGTGGTGCCAATGGCGAGCATTCGTTGGTGGTTTTTGTTGCGTGCGATAGGTCTACATGTTGAACTGAAGCAGGCTTTTATCCTTACCTGGATCGGTAATTTTTTTAACACTAGTCTTCCGGGGGCTGTAACTGGGGACGTGGTTAAGGGTTATTACGTTATCAAGGCACAGCAAGAAGAAGGGCGAACAAGAGCATTTATGACCTTGATTATTGATAGATTTGTTGGAGTGTTCGGCCTGATAGTGATGGCTTTTTTGTCGCTTGTTCTAAATCACGAGCTGATTTTGTCTCAGGAACGGTTACACTCTCTTGCTTGGATGATTACCGCTCTTTTTGGATGTACAGTTCTTTTTTATATGATCGTAATGTATCCGTTCAAAGATGGGCACGACCCTTTCATCAAGTTATTTCATTTTTTGCCAGGGAAAAAGTTGAGTCTCAAAGTTTACTCATCTTTCAAAAGTTTTCAGCACCAACAAACAACTTTGTTACTGACACTTTTTTTGTCAATTGTCCTCCATACCTTAATCGCATTGATTTTTTTCTATCTAGCTCATTTGATGGGTATCAAAGAAATGGAATTGGCAACTCAGTTTTTCTTGATGCCAGTCGGATTGATTACTGTTGCTATTCCATTAGCACCAGGAGGGATCGGAATAGGTCATGCTGCTTTTGAATCACTTTATCAACTGGCTGGATTTTCCGGTGGTGCGGACATATTTAATCTTTTTATTATTGTGCAACTTGGAGTTTTTCTTTTGGGTGGCATCCCTTATTTTATCTACAGCAGCAAGTACAAAATCCCCCTGGAGCAGCAGAATATTATGGAAAACAATTAGAACAATAAATTGCAAGGACCTTATTCGTCTGATGCTAAAATCTGTAAATGCTCACTTACACACGATGAAAGAGCGTTCAATTCATAACCGCCTTCCAGAATACTTAGCATCCGCCCTCCTGCAGTCTGCTCGGCCAAGTGTTTTAATTCAAAGCTTAATTTTTTGAAAGTTGATTCTGTTAAATTTAAAGAGGCTAAAGGATCGTCACGATGCGCATCAAATCCTGCAGAGATCAAAACAAAGTCCGGATTGTATTCCTCCAATTTAGGTTTTACATCTGTGGAAAAGATTTGCAGATATTCCGTATCTTCTATTCCGGGAGGAACAGGGACATTCAGTGTGTAACCAGTACCGACTCCTCTTCCATTTTCTTTCGCGAAACCTGTTCCAGGGTAACATGTACGTGGATCCTGATGCATACTGACGAAAAAGATGTCGGACCGTTCCTCAAAAAAATGCTGTGTCCCGTTTCCATGATGAACATCAAAATCTATGATCAGTATACGTTGAAAACCCATCTCCCTGCTTAAGAACTCTGCTGCAAGTGCGATGTTGTTGAAAAAACAAAAACCCATTGCTGTGTCGAATTCTGCATGATGTCCTGGTGGACGTACTGCGCAAAATGCGTTATCAAGCCTGCGTTCTGCAACCTCAAGTGCTGCATCCAATACCGACCCTACCGCATGCAAAGACGCTTTATAAGTTTGCGCAGAAATTACACAATCCCTTGTGTGGAGAGTTTGAGCACCACTTTCAGAGGCAGTCTCTACTTCTGAAATTAGTTTTTCTGTATGCAACATTTTTATTTCTGCAGAGGTTGCAGTACGACCAGCTTCTACTTTAAATTTTCCCATCAATTTATCAGATTCAAGTTTATCCAGAATTGCCCTCAAGCGGTTTGCGTTTTCTGGATGCTGACCTGTATTGTGTTCCAAGAAAATAGGATTTGTATATAATCCAGTTTTCATTACTCTCCATTCAAATATTAAGAAAGATAATTTGCTTAATGATGGCTTATTCTAACTCAGTGAAACACCTTCCTTCAAGAGAAAGCTTTTATCTATGACGTTTTTTGTACTTCACGGATTGTGTTTGAGCATCAATTTGGTTAAAATCTAAATTGCAGAAATATATAACTCTGGCATTTACAAGGAAATATTCGAAAAAATGGTTAATGGCAATTTTAGAAATATATACTTTCCCTGATCAAATATTAAGAAAGAAGGCAGAAACTGTTACAGTTTTTGATCAGGAACTAGAGAGAACTGTTCAGTCCATGTTGGAAACAATGTACGTTTCCAGCGGGATTGGATTGGCAGCTATTCAGGCAGGTATTCTCAAACAAATAATTGTTATTGATTTAAAAAGCGGTGAGGAAGATAAGAGCTTGCGTGAACCTCATGTTTTCATAAATCCTAAAATTGTGACACAATCTGGAACTACTGTCTCGGAAGAAGGTTGTTTGAGTGTTATTGATTTTAGGGGGGAAATTCAACGTGCTGAAAAAATAACAGTCGAATATCAGGATGTCACAGGAGAGATACAAAAAATGGAAGCAGAAGAGATGATGTCGATTTGTCTTCAGCACGAAATTGACCATTTAAATGGTGTCTTGTTCATAGATCATTTGCCGCTACTAAAACAGAAAATGGTAAAAAAACGTCTGAAGAAACTTGCAAAGGTGGAAGCATGATTTTGCGTAATATTTTTTTTTACGCTTTTTTCTTTTCTCTTTGCTCAATGGTCTTTTTTGTTAGCAGAATTGGATTTGCCAAGCAGATAAAATATGAGCATGCTTATGTGAAAACATCATCGGGGATTGAAATTCCTGTAGAAGTTGCTGACACTTCACGAAAAAGGAGTTTGGGATTGGGAAAGCGTACCGAACTCAAAAAAGACTGGGGTATGCTTTTTGTCTTTGAGAATAGTAAAAAGCATCGTTTCTGGATGAAAGACATGCAGTTTGACTTGGACATCATTTGGTTAGACAATTATCGGATTGTACACATCCTCAGAAATGTACAACCAGCAATTTCAGGAGAGAAGCCAACTATTATGGAACCTCCGAAGCCAGCTAATTTTGTGTTGGAAATTGCCTCAGGACGTGCCTCTGAACTGGGACTCAAACAGGGGGATTTTCTCAAATATTATTTTCAAAATTAAAGAACCGTTTAACAGCATCAACAAAATCGCTACCATGGCAAAATCACAAACTATCTGCATAGTTGATGACGAGGCAGCAATACGTGAAACACTTGAGAATGTTTTGACGGATGAGGGATATTCCGTAATGTCATGTCATGACTCAATTATTTTTTTTAAAAAGTTGGAGCAGCAAATACCAGATTTAGTTCTGCTCGATATCTGGCTTCCTGGTGTAGACGGAATGGCGATCCTCAGTAAAATTCGTGAAACTCATCCAGATCTGCCGGTTATTATGATGAGTGGACACGCCGGAATTGACGCAGCCGTAAACGCGATTAAACTTGGTGCGGTCGATTTTATGGAAAAGCCATTGCGATTAGAAATATTACTCGACAAAATAGCAGTTGTATTTTCAAACAAACCATCGGAGAGAGTAAAAGATGTGGCCTCAGATACGGGGATGGAGGTTGCTAAAATTATTAATCCAATCATACCTTCTGGAGCAGTAAGGCTCAAGGACTCTGAACGCCAGCAACGAACATTGAAAGGCAATGTTGTCTTGAATGGGAAAGGTCTCTTAACAGGACGCAACACAGGTGTAATTTTAAGCCCACTAGATCCGAATTCAGGTGTTGTTTTCCAAACTCTGGATGACACGTCCTTACCTGCACACATCACGAATATAGAAAATTTTTCTCAATCAGTGAAAAATCAGTCTTTCAGTGCCAATTCTACTGTTTTAGCCCGTGATAATCGTCGTGTATGTACGGTCGAGCATTTGATGGCTTCATTGCATATGGCTGGTATTACCAATGTTTTAGCAAAAGTGGATGAAGAAATTCCGAATGTCGATGGATCTGCTAAAGATTTCAGTGAACTTATTAAAGAGGCAGGGGTGCAGGATCAAGGTGTTTCGGCAAAAGAGGCTGTTGTTTTAGCGCCGATACAGGTGGGGCGAAAAAAATTGGCAGAAAAACATCTTTATGTTGAACCATTTGAAGGATTTGAAGTCAAGATGCGCATTGATTATTCTGCTCCCATTGGTGAGCAAGAACTTACCTATAATTTTGCTCATGATTCATTTGATATTGATATTGCACCCGCACGTTCTTTCAACACTTTCGAAAATATTGATTTGGCTCAAAAAACGGGTACAGTCGGCAGTGGTTATCTTGATTCACATATTATTTTGCATGATGGGAAGGTGATCAATACGGACCTGCGTTTTCCAGACGAATTTATTCGGCACAAAATCTTAGACTTAATTGGGGATCTTTATTTGTTGGGTTACCCTTTAAGGGGGAGGGTTGTAGCAAATATGACTTCACACGGCTACAACCAGGCTCTTGTCCAGAAACTTCATGTTGCGCTTACTACCTAAAAAAATTATTGTATCATGCTTAAAGTAGCATTTGAGGAGAAACATTCTAAACCTCTCAGCACCTTAAATAGTGTTACAAGTGAGTATCAATGAACAATCCTTGTACTTTTTAAATGCTCAGTAAAACAAAAAAAATATAAGATGCGTCACCAAGGCAGATCATACGCATTGCAAGCTTTGTATCAAGCAGAAATGCTGGAAAGTAAAGCCATGAAACACGTTGACCGTTTTCTGGATCAGCTTGATACAAACCGTGAAGTAAAATTGTTTGCGCGGGAATTAGTGGAAGGAACTCTACGGAACCGCAAACATATAGATCGTTATTTACGGAGAAATCTTGAACACTGGAAGCTGAGCCGACTTTCTTCAACTGTCAGGAATATTTTAAGATTGGCTGTTTTCGAACTTTATCACCATCCTGAACTCTCGCACAGCGTTATAATCAATGAGGCTGTGGAACTCTGCAAAGATTTTGTAGATAATAGTTCACACGCGCTTACCAATAGTGTCCTGCAAAGAGTTTACGACCAGATAACAGAAGAAAGGAAAATGAAAGTGCATACGAAGCCAGAAGTTGCTTCAAAGGATGAGAATTCAAAAAAAATTAGTAAATAAGTCGGAAAATTAACAGCAAAACCTGGCAAAGAAAAGAAATAGTCAGAATCAAAAAATAAAAATTAATAGATTTTGCACAATCAGTATTCTGCAAGTTCCAGTAATTTTTCCCCAGTTACCCTGTAAGTTGTCCATTCTTCCAATGGTAGTGCTCCCATTTTCTGATAAAATCCAATGGCAGATTCATTCCAGTTTAACACTGCCCATTCTAAACGACCTCCTCCTATTTCCAGGGTTCTTTGTGCGAGTTGACAAAGCAATGCTTTTCCTACGCCTAACCCTCTAGCACTTTCACGCACATACAAATCCTCCAGATATATTCCTGGACGTCCTAAAAAAGTTGAAAATGTGCGGAAATACAACGAAAACCCGAGAATTGAATCCTCTGAGCAAGCGAGCTGAACTTCTGCTGGTGAGTTGATCCCAAACAGTGTTTCTTTGAGAAGTTCTTCTGTAGCAATAACTTCATCCAAAAGATGCTCATAAAAAGCAAGTTCTTTAATTAATGCCAAAACCTCTGACACATCCTCTTCAGTGGCTTGCCTTATATAAAAATCTGATTTGATTTCTTTCATGCCTTTTTAATTCGAATATTTTGTGATCTGTAATTTTCAAATGAAATAATTTTTAGTTTTATTATGTAACATTTAATATTTATTTATTAATTTTTCATATTTTTCAACCTCTTTCAATTTACCACGTTTGCGTAAACCATTAATTAAAATTTCACATTTCTTTCGGAGGACCGCTATTGCAGCAGAACGATTTTCCGGACTAATCTTTTCAGTATTTAATATTTTTATTATTGATTGTACTCGATAGCGATCAATCGCCCATTCACTTCGAGAAAGCTGATCTGCGTGACCACCGTGACGGGTCATCAATTTTTCATTCAGCAGTGCAACCGGGTGTCGAGCGGTTAAACGCAGCCAAAGATCATAGTCTTCGCAAATAGGTAGGTTTTCGTCAAACATACCATGAACTTCAAAAAGCTCAAGTCGCATCAAAACTGTTGAAGGAGACATCAAACAAAGTTCAAGACTTGGTTTAAAAATCCAACCCTCGCGCTTTTGATGTTTTTTTTTTGGATTAACCCTGATCCCGTTCCTGATCCATATTTCATCGGTGAAATGAATTGGGTATTCCGCTCGAATTGCGGTTTGCGCTATTTGTTTCTCTAATTTGTCTGGATGCCAGAAATCATCAGAGTCCAAAAATGCAACCCATTCACTGTTACAGTTTGAAATAGCTATGTTCCTTGCCGCACTGACTCCCATATTTTTTGCAAAAGTAATACTCCGAAGTTTTCCGGAATAGCTCTCGAGAATTTTTGCAGTAGCATCGTCTGAAGCGTCATCTACTACTATTAGTTCAAAATCGAGGAAACTTTGTCCAAGGACAGATTGAATAGATTGTTCAAGCCAGTCAGCTCGATTCCAAGTTGGCAGGATTACACTTACTTTCGGCATAACAGAATTTTTGTTCGACGATCCATACCGAGAAATATTACATCTAATTTTTCTTGATTCTTTATAGATACCCCCATAAGGTATATGAAGATCCTAAAAATTATCACTTTTGTTATCACATACTAGATCTGGACGTCGGTTGGCAAATTAGCTTTAGAATATTAATTATAGGTACATCTCTTGATTTATTTTCTATGCAATTTTCTGTCAAATTAGAGTAATCAAAAACATATCTTTGAAGTCAAATTGCAGGTAGTGGATCTCCATTAAGGGCTTTTGAATTAATTTTTTAAGCTGGAGTTTAATACCTTCAACTTGACTTTCCAGCGCCAGATTATTTTATTTGCATTTAATTTAATATCATTTATCAACAACACACTAATTAATATTCTGTTTTTTAATAGGAGTCAGCAATGCATCCAAGTCATGAAAATCAACTTGTCCGCCTGAAAAAGGTTGAGGGGCAGGTTCGCGGAATTCAAACCATGATTAAGGAACGGCGCTATTGCATGGATCTCTTGTCACAAATTAGGGCAGTGACAGGAGCAATGCGTAAAATTGAGTCTGGAATTCTCGAAAGCCACTTGGAACACTGCGTCAATGATGCGATATCATCTAAAAGTTCAGAAGATTCTTCTGTTAAAATTAAGGAAATTATACGTCTCTTTGAAAAAATGAATTAACAGTTAAATCAAAATATTTTGTTTTCTATAAATTTTTTTCGAGAATAAATACCACATTAGCCCTGCTGCCTGCAAAATAACCAGAAAACCAAACGCGGATTGATAACTTTCCGGATCATAACCATTGTCAGTTGGAGGCCACAACTCAATGATAGCTCCAATTCCCCATTGTAAAATAAAAGCTCCAATAAAAACCAGTAAATTTAAGAAAGTACTTACACGTCCGGAAAGATTTTTGGGGAATATTTTCGCATATCCGGCATAAACTAGAACACTTGCAGTTCCAAAAAAACCGAGCAAAATAACGAGGATCAAAGGACTACCGATACCACCGTAAATCATTGTGCCCTGAATAAATAAAAATATCGTCATTCCAAAAACAGAAATTGACATCAGATGGACATCAAAAAGTTGAGAGAGCCTTTCGGCAATTATTCCAAGAGTCAAAAATCCGCCGATAAAAGTCAGCGTCATTGCAAACAAAAGTTGAGCCGCATTGTCTGCACTTAAACCTGTTACATCCCTCAGCCAGGGTTTCATCCAGAGTCCGTGAATCGCCATATTTGCTCCCGACGAAATTGCTGCTAGAGGTGCAATTCCCCAGAAAATACGGCTCCGTAAAACCTGCCCAATTTCTTTAAGATGTAACTTAAGGGAGGGCAGTTTATTATCAGTTCTTTGATTTTCCGGTAAAAACATCCATAAGGAGACTGAAGCAAAAACTGTGATGATTGCTAGGCCTGTGAAAACACCCCGCCAATCAGTATATGAAAGTGCATTTTGCAGAGGAATTGTAGCTAAGAGAGCACCCAGTCCACCGGCAACCATCTGCAAGCCATTTATCATTGCCAGACGTTGGCTGGAAAACCAGAGCACATAGGCCTTGAATGCTGCCATCAAACATGCGGATACTCCCAAGCCAATCAGTAATCTGCCCACAATCAATCCGGAAAGAGATTCTGCCTGCGCAAAAAGTATAGAACCAAGTGCGGCGAATAAAAGAAGTATAGACTCTGTCCGGCGGGGACCGTAACGGTCAAGCAAGACTCCAAGCGGTAACTGGAATGCCGCGAAAGAGATAAAATAAACGCTGGTTAAAAGACCTAAATCTGAGGGCCCGAGTCCTAGATCCCTTACCAGATCAACTTCAATAATAGCATTGGCGTTTCGGTAAAAATAGGAAATGGCATAACCTAATGCCAAAGGTAAATATATACGGGCAAAGAGCATTTTGTTGAAATAATTAAATAAAGCAAAGGTGTGGGATTAGAACTCAACACCGATTCTGGCACGTATTCCCTGATCAAAGTGATGTTTAATTTTTTTCATTTCAGTAACCAGATCCGCTCGAGCAACCAGTTCAGGATGTGCATGACGACCGGTGAAAACCAATTCCACATTTTTAGGTCGATCATCCACAATTTGAATTGCTTTTTTCAGTGGCAAAAGTCCTCTGAAAATGCAGTAATTAATTTCATCCGCAATTATCATATCGTACTTTCCGGACTTAACTTTTTGTTGCAGATCCTCCATTTCAGGTTTCATTTTTTCTGTCATTGTTTTCACATCTTCAGGAATTGTTTTGCTTACACACAACGCCCAATAATGTGGCACATTGCGGAAAGTTAAGTTTGGATGAAAGTTTTCTGGGCAGAGTTTCAATTCGCCAGTTTTCCAACGTGGTTTTAGCATCCGTACGTAGTAAACATGCATTCCCGAACCAAGCGCCCTGAGCATTAAACCCAGCGAAGCAGTACTTTTACCTTTCCCTTCACCAGTATAAATTTGGAAAGCCCCCTGTTTTATTTTCGGCCGTTTTGGAATATGGATTCCATTTACGGTTTTCTCAGTGGATAAATCTTTGATTATATCAGTCATATCAGATTTTAATTTGAGTTCTTAATAAATATGAAATCGTCTATTTGTATTTTCGAATTACTTATTTAGTTTGTCGAGAGGATTTTAAGTTAATAGCTGGAACCTCAATTCCGCAGAATTTTTTCAACTTCGCAATGCTTTTCAAGAAAGTGGGCCAACTCATCCATTTCACGTTCTTTAGATTCCTGAAAAGAAAATGGAATATCAAAAGTTTCCTTGGATAATAAAGCTAATATTTTTTGAGTCACCTCAGGGCTTTCTAGCCATCCGTGTATATATGTTCCGATAACTTTTTGGTCACGATCAATAACCGCAAGCTCTGGGTCATTCTTAACCAGCTCTTCGTGCTGAGAACTTTTAAATGTTGTACGTCCAAGATGAATTTCGTAACCTGCCCAGTTTAAACCAGCCAACCAGTTTTTTCCTTGATATTCGCGGCGCACGAGTTTTTTATCACCCTCCATAACGGTAGTCATCTGCAGTAGTCCCAATCCTGATTCACTGTTAGCTACAGAGGAATTTGCTGACGCAGTGTATCTCCCTGCCGTGCTGCTCGTTCCAGAATTGCTTGTCTCAGGGGGCTCTCTAGTTGTACCGGAGGATTCCATATTTAGTGGGTCATCAACTTTTTCTCCGAGCATTTGAAATCCGCCGCAAATTCCCAAAATCCAGATGTGCCCATGGAGCTGTTTCAATTTTTTCGAAAATCCACTTTCATGCAGGTAACGCAAATCAAAAAGTGTATTTTTGCTTCCTGGTAGAATTATTAAACCGGCATTGCCCAGTTCTGAAGGACTATTGACGAAGTTTACAGAAATCCCGGAAATCTGTTTGAGAGGATCGAAATCGGTGAAATTCGACATGTGAGGTAGACGAATTACCGTAACTTCAAGTCTTTCTTCCGAATCTATTTTGGATTGTAAATTTTGTGAATCTTCATCCTCAAGTTTTATTTCTCGCCACGGAATTACACCCATAACAGGTACAGGAACTATTTGGTCGAACTGTTCAATCCCGGGCTGCAGTAATGAAACATCACCGCG
>SHAT01000036.1 GCA_004213175.1 Pseudomonadota bacterium
ACGCAGGTAGTCCAAGCGCTATGAAAGTACGGACTTTCATCAACTTATCCTGAAACCGTTAACCCCTCAATCAGGAGGGCAGGGATAAAAGAATGTGTTAGTTCGGGTTGATAAGTGTTTCCGCTGCCTTGAACATTCAACAAGACGTCAAAAAAATTCCCGGCAAGGGTAATACTGTCTACAGGTTGAATACGACGGCCATTTTCTATTAGGAATCCTTGCACTCCAATCGAGATATCTCCACTGACAGGGTTACAGCCTGCTTGTCCTTCGAGCTGGGTAACGAGTAGGCATTTTCTGTTTTGCGCGCAAAGCTGCTCTAGACTGAAATCTCCGGTTGGCCAGACAAGGTTGTGTGAACGTGTACTTATACCTCCAGAATATCCTCGTACCGCATGTCCGGTAGAACCTTTATTTTCCTTTTTTGCAGACTCAACGTGATATAAAAAATTACGGAAAACGCCATCTTCAATCAAAGGCAGTGGTTTTGTCAAAAAACCTTCCGCATCCAGAAAACAGGAACGGTTTGCGCCTCGACGATGTGGATCATCCAGCAGAGTTAATTCCTGAATGGCAATTGTTTCACCGAGTCTTCCCTGCAGACGTGACATTCCGCTCTGTGCGGATTCTGCGGAAAATGAACCAAAGAACATTCCCAAAAATCTAGGTGCCATGTATTCATCTAGAACCACCGGTAATTTGCCTCCAGAAATAGGAGAAGCCCTTAACAGCTCCGCCGCTTTTTCAACTGCTTTCTCCGCAATTCTTTTTCCGGCTTGAGGATCCCATTCGCGTCGATGATAAATCTGCATTCCAGATTTTCTTGAATCTGCGTCCTGTAAAAGCGGTCCACACCAAGCCGCGACTTCATTGGATTCCTGACCGTAGGAAATACCTCTGCTGGAAAGTAAAAGTGATTCATTATGTCCACGTGATACACCAAGGTATGGAATTGAGACCACACGCTCATCTGCGGCTTTAACTGCATCCTCCATAGACAGTCCGAGTTGTGTCAGATCATCCGCATTAAGTAGATCAAGTTCCGAATTGTAAAGTTCAAGACTTGAAGAGTCCGGTATTTGCGAGGGCGAGTCCAGCATTTCAACTTGAGTTGGATCCTGCAGTTTTGCGTTTTCACAAGCATTTTGAAAAGCATACGCAATTGATTCCTGACTCAGCTTCTCAGTTGAAGCAAGCCCTGTCCTGCCTTCCTCAAGTAATCTGATTCCCAACCCAAGGCTAGTGGATTGTTCCACTTTTTCGACTTTTGCATCTCTGATTTCAACATCCAGCGATTCGCTGCGTTCAACCACCACATCAACGTCTTTATGTCCTTTTTCTGCTGCTAGCGTTAAAACATGTTCTGCAGCCTGTTTCATATCCAACATTTGTTTTTTCCTTTATACAATATATTAAAATTCTTCAACCCCTCTTGATTCACGTTATAAACGTGTACTGTTTAGGCTGGAATAATTATACACTTATCAGCAACGATAAAAAACTGCTTTGTGTATGATTCCGAACTTTGAAAATCACAGTAAAATGAAAAACAAGCCACTTGCCACTTACCTTCAGTTTTTATAGACTCGACATATGATAAAGATGACGAAAATGGATGATGTTTTTTATTCTAACAAGTTCTTTATTAAGTCCATGCTCAGAAACAAATTTTTGTGGATATGAAATTGGATGAAATAGATCTGAAAATTTTAGTCGAGCTACAGGAAGACAGCAGGATTACTAAAACCAGGCTGGCGAAAAGTACACCTGTCGGTCAGCCTCTGTCACGAAAGCTTAAAGAGACTTGAATAGGCAGGATATATTGAAGGCTTTTTTGCAAGAATTGATATTGCCAGGATAGTAGCCAACTTGATGGTTTTAGTACAGATTTATCTAAAACAGTACAGTTCCGAAGATTTCAGTAAATTTGATGATGTAATTCTAACAACTCCAGAGGTTTCGAGTAAAGCCAAATAAAAGTCTGTCAGCCGCAAATATTTTTCTAATTTTTTCCAAATAAACTGGAAAATTCAATAACTTTTTTTGTCTGTTAAACGATAGTCTGAATTTATACTTTCTTCTAATTTCAACCTGTCGTCAAAAGAACCATGCCAACAAATCAAACAATATCACAGCTTCAGAGTACCGACCGCGAGACCTTCTTTCATCCGTCAACACACGCGAGTGACCATGCTCACGGAAAAATTCCGGTCAATATTATTCAAAGCGGTAACGGAATTTACATTAAAAATCAGCAAGGCACAGAACTTCTGGACGCATTCGCAGGGCTCTACTGTGTGAATGTTGGTTACGGAAGAACAGAAATCGCGGAAGCGATCTACGAACAGGCTAAAAAACTGGCCTATTATCATACTTATGTCGGTCATTCCAATGAAGCAATCATCGAATTATCAAGGCGTATTATTGATTGGGCTCCTGACGGAATGCGTAAAGTTTATTATGGGCTTTCCGGTTCTGATGCAAACGAAACGCAAATAAAGCTGGTGCGTTATTATCAGAATATTTTGGGAAACAAGTCCAAAAAAAAAATTATTTCACGTGACAGAGGATACCACGGTTCCAGTATTGCCGCCGGAAGTTTGACCGGTCTCAACCTGTTTCATCAAGCATTTGATTTACCGATTGACAGCATTCTCCACACGCTTGCTCCGCATTATTACTGGAATGCTGAAGACGGCATGAGCGAAACCGAATTCTCACAGCACTGTGCTGACGAGTTGGAAAAAATGATTCTGATGGAAGGTCCGGAAACAGTAGGAGCTTTCATCGGTGAACCGGTAATGGGAACAGGCGGATTGTTTCCTCCACCTGAAGGATATTGGGATGCTGTTTAAAAAGTGCTGCGTAAATACGAAGTGCTGTTAATTGCCGATGAAGTCGTTTGCGGATTTGGACGCGTCGGTACGCCATTTGGTTCACATCTATATGATATACGTCCGGATTTAATCACGATTGCTAAAGGCCTGACCAGTGCCTATTTACCGCTTTCCGGAGTGATTGTGGGTGAACGCGTCTGGGAAGTAATCGAACGTGGCTCCGAAGAGCTCGGTCCCATGGGACACGGCTGGACCTATTCCGGGCATCCCTTAGGCGCCGCAGCGGCGCTGGCAAATCTTGATATTCTGGAACGTGAAAAATTAACCGAAAATGCGTGTGACACAGGTTCATATCTTCAGGAGCAGTTTACAAAATCGTTTGAACCCCATCCGCTGGTTGGTGAAGTACGAGGTGTTGGCTTACTAGTCGCGCTGGAGTTTGTACAGGAAAAATCAAAAAAACTACGCTTTGACTCTAACTGGAAAGTTGGAGCTAAAGTTTCGTCGGCTTGTCTAGAACAAAATCTTATCGCGCGTGCTATGCCGAATGGTGACATCCTTGGTTTCGCACCACCTTTGAGCATTACCAGAACAGAAGTAGACGACATAATAAAGCGTACCGCAAAAGCACTGAATTCAGTCACGGACCTGTTGGCTAAAGAATACTCATGGAAAGGTTGAAATACTTAATCCGGATTTGCTTTCATGATGAAAAGCTGCGCCTGTGAAAATCGGAACAGCTTTCAATTAAAAATATAGAAAATAAATAATGAAAAAATATACTATTGCGGTGGTCGGCGCCCTTGGGAATGTCGGTACGGAAATACGTGATATTCTGGAAAAAAGTGAGTTGACAGTCGGGAACCTAGTGCTTATGGATATTGCGCAAAACACAGGTAAAATAGTTCGTTGGCGTGAAACAGATTGTGCTGTAATTGAAGCAAAACCCGAAGCGTTTGAGGGGGTCGATATTGCCATCATGAGCGCAGGTGCTGAAGCCTCGCTGGAACTCTCTCCGGAGGCGGTGAAATTTGGATGCGTGGTTATCGATAATTCGACGGCGTTCAGAATGGTTCCAGATCATCCTCTGGTTATTCCTGAAGTAAACATAGACTCCCTGGAAAATCACCAAGGAATAATCGCCAATCCAAACTGTTCGACGATTCAAATGCTGGTTGCGTTAAAACCAATTCATGACAACTACCGAATCAAGCGAGTGATCGTCAGTACTTATCAGGCTGTAAGCGGTTCCGGACAAGCAGCGGTGGACGAACTGCAGAAGCAGACACATGCTTTTGCAAATGGTGAGGAAATGCTTGCAGAAGTTTATCCGCATCAGATTGCTTTCAATATTCTGCCGCACATTGACCTGTTTCTGGAAAATGGTTACAGCAAAGAAGAAATGAAAATGATTCTGGAAACTGCAAAAATACTTGATCCACAGATTAAAATAACTGTTACCACAGTCAGGGTACCAGTCACGACCGGGCATAGTGAAAGCCTGAATATCGAAACTGAAAAGAGTTTTGAGATAGAGGAAATAAAAACACTGCTCGCAGCATCGCCCGGAATTGAACTCGAGGATGACCCGGAAAATAATGTTTATCCGCTTGCTCTGAATGCAGCCGGGAAAGACGCGGTTTTTGTGGGACGTATCCGCCGTGATTTTTCAACGGATAACGCGCTCAACATGTGGTGTGTTTCAGACAATCTTCGCAAAGGAGCAGCGCTGAACACCGTTCAAATTGCACAGGAACTGGTAAAACGAGACTTGGTCAGAGTTCCTTAATTTTCAATAAAAATCAACAATAACATGCAGAATAATAACGGATCCTTAGATTCAATTATCGTGATGAAATTCGGCGGTAGCAGCGTCCGCAGTGAAAAATCACGGGGCCACGTAATAAAACATATTCGCACTCATGCTGAATCGTTCAAAAAGCTGGTTGTGATAGTTTCCGCAATGGGACGCAAAGGTGAGCCTTATGCAACAGACACACTTATTGCACTGCTTAAAGATTTAGGTGAACCGGTAAATCCAGCAGAACTGGATGAGGTAATGAGTATCGGCGAAACGTTAAGTTCCGCATTTTTTTCGCATTTGCTCAGTCAAAACGGACTTCCTGCAGAAGCATTCACCGGAAGACAGGCAGGTATCTTAACCGACGATAATCCTGGCAACGCTGAAATTCTGGAAATCAATCCCACCCGAATTTTGAAGACGCTGAATCAGGGGAAAATCGCAGTCGTCGCTGGTTTTCAGGGAGTAACGGCAGCAGGAGATGTCCGTACTCTTGGGCGTGGAGGCAGTGATACGAGTGCGGTAGCGCTGGGTTCTGCATTGAATGCAGAGAGAGTGGAGATTTTTTCTGATGTTGACGGTATCGCAAATTGTGATCCCCGTCAAATTTCATCTGCATCTTTTATAAATTCTATTAGTGCAAAGCAAATCATGAGCATGGCAAACGAAGGCAGCTCGGTTCTTCATCCACGGGCAGTGAAAGCATCACTCAAAACAAAAACACCGATTGTCGCACGCAACACTTTCAGTGCTGCAGCCGGCACCACAATATTTCACCATGAGACTGATGAGGAAAGCAAGCTGGTAACGCTGGCGCACAGAGAGAACTTGGCACTCATTTCCTTTGAGGAATGCACGGATCCGCAAAAAATAATCCCAGAAATAATCAGGATTGATGAACATAAATTTATACTAAAAAATGATGTTTATCTGGAAAACAATTTAAATCTGCTCAGAAAAAGTTCTGCTACTCTGCATAAAGAAGTGGGTTGGGCTACTGTTTCGGTGGTCTTTGACAAAAGCACGGCAAAAAACAAAAATGTTCCAAACGCAGAAATTATCCCTTCCAGAGAAAATGTGATTTGTTATCTGTTAAAAGAAGAAAATTTGTCTTCTTCTTTGCAGATTTTGTATGCGCATTATATTTTGGGGGAGTGTTTAGAAGCTGCGAACTAACAATTTTGCTAGAAAAATTGTTGATTCCTGAATGTTTACGCTTCCTTCAAAAAATAACATTAAGAAAAATGAAAAATGCCAAGATTTGAAAAAGAAGAATATGATGTCCGTATCACAAAGGTACGGCAAAGTATGGCAGAGAAAAATATTGAAGTATTGATTGTCACAGATCCCTCCAATATGGCATGGCTGACGGGATATGACGGTTGGTCTTTTTACGTGCATCAGTGCGTGGTTTTGACTTTGGAAGGTGAACCTTTCTGGTATGGACGAGGAATGGACGCCAATGGTGCAAAACGCACGGTGTTCATGCAGCATGAAAATATTATCGGTTATCCAGATGACTATGTACAAAATCCGCAAAAACATCCAATGGATTATTTGAGTGAAATTTTCAAAGGAAAAGTCAAAACGTCAGCTGCCAGAGCTTCCGTTGGTACAGGATTGGCGAATAAAACAATCGGGGTGGAAAAAGACAATTATTATTTTTCCGCTTCCTGTCTTGAATCACTGCAGAAAAATTTATCCGGAGCAACATTGAAGGACGCAACTGGTATAGTCAATTGGCAACGTACCGTGAAATCAACACAGGAATTAGTTTACATGCGGAAAGCAGCGCGAATTGTGGAAAAAATGCACGCCCGTATTTTGGAAGTTATGGAACCCGGAATGCGTAAAAATGATCTTGTGGCAGAAATTTATCATTACGCAATTTCAGGAGTAAGTGCAACCTCCAAAGAGCAAGGCTTTGGCGGAGATTATCCGGCGATTGTACCGATGACCCCAACCGGTGCGGATGCTTCTGCCCCGCATTTAACATGGGACGATCAACCGATTGCCAACAATTCCGGAACCTTTTTTGAAATTGCCGGGTGCTATCAGCGTTACCACTGTCCGTTATCACGTACCGTTTATTTGGGAAAGCCTCCGCAAAAATATCTTGATGTGGAAAAAGCTGTACTGGAAGGTATTGATTGCGCACTGAATGTCGCAAAATCCGGAAATCTCGCAGAGGATATTGAAGCCGCGTGGAGCAAAACCATCAGCAAATATGGTTATGAAAAAACAAGCCGTTCCGGTTATGCTATCGGACTGAGCTATCCTCCTGACTGGGGAGAGCGCACAGTCAGTTTCCGTAAAGGCGATAAAACCATACTTGAACCGAACATGACTTTCCACTTCATGCCCGCACTCTGGTTTGACGATTGGGGGTTGGAAATCACGGAAAGTTTTGTTATCAATGAAACCGGTGCTGAGACTTTAGCCAATGTCCCACGGAAATTATTCATTAAACCGTGACACGTTTCAATTCCGGAAATTTACGTTCAGCGTAACAAAGAAAAAGCTGAACCAAAACGTCCGATGACAGTGAGCCAGCAGATACCTCCGAAAATCACGGCCAATGCAGGAAAATATTCCGGAAACAAACAAATAATAATGTAAAACAAAATCGTTTCCGTCCCTTCCGCTAAACCTTCCAAATAATAAAAAGCCTTCTGTCCTTGTGCCTCTGAGGAAATTCCGTGCTTTTCTGCAACTGCTGCAAAAGCAAGGAAGCTCGCACCTGTGCCCATGAATGAAAAAATTAAAAAAGTCGCTGCCAGACTGTTTTGTTCAGGTTCGGCCAATGCGAAGCCTAAAATAACGGCAGAATAAAAGATAAAATCACAGGTGATGTCGAGAAATCCGCCTAAACTCGTGATACCGTTTCTACGGGCAACCGCACCGTCAAGTCCATCACAAAAACGGTTAATTAAAATAAATACCAGCGCCAGTGAATAGAGTTTGATCCAGAGCAAAGGAACTGCAACCATCCCGATCGCAAAACCGACGAGAGTTATTGTGTCGGCAGAAATTTGGCGGGGCACATACTCAACGATGTCTTCCATGGTAGGATGTACAACTGTGTTCGCCCAGCGGTCAACCATAAGTAAATTTGTAGAAATTGAAAATTTAGATTTAAATAAAATTTATAGTGTTTAGAGAGTTGTGTATGAACTTTTGAAGTCAAATATCGTAAGTTTTAGATCGATTAAGAAAAAAGTTCCTCACAGATTTCATTACAAAACAGTTTCAATCCTGTCCAGAATAGCATTTGCGATAGCTTCTTTGCCAACATACATTTGAGGCTCCTGCTCAGGATCAAGCAGCCATGCCACCTGTGTTCCGTCCGGTTTAAATTCTTCCCTGCGGTTTGCAATAATCAACTGTGAACCACCTTTTTTGGAAAAACGCTTTTGCGCAATTGCGAGTAGTTCGTCGTGAGAAATATTTTCTTCATATTTAAAAGTGATCATTTTCAATGCTGGAAATTCCTTTCGCACCTCATCAATTAGCTTGACGGTCGGCAGCAGTTTCAAATTTAAATGTTTTACTTTGCTGGAAATTTTTCCCTCAAAAAAAGTTTCGGGTTGAAAATCCGCGACAGCCGCCGTAAAAATTCCCCAGTCAACAGCTTTTTTTGTCAGATATTCATGTACAATTTTTTTGTAATCTGAGTAAGTGGCGACTTTTTTTACATTTAAATATTCCGGTGCAGGCTGGCTGCCTTTGCCTAAAATCAAATCAACACTTACACCTCTCAGCCACGCTTCACGAGCGATTTGGATGGAAAGTGCACCAGTAAAACGTGTGGTGATACGTCGGATATTATCAACTGGAACAGGGGTTGGACCACCGGTAATCAGTAAAGACTTACCACTAAGTGGAGATTGATTGAGTGACCTGATCGTTGCTGCGACAATTAAGTCCAGTGAGGGGAGATTATTTTTCCCGTGGGTTTGCAGTGGTGGAATCAGAGTGGCACCCATTTCACGCAGAATCTTCATTGAACGGGTCAGGATGCTATTGTGCATCGCACCATGCATCGTAGGGGCAAACAGGATGGGTATGCCTTGATTTTCCATTCGTCCAAGAGCAGCGGCGATTGCTGCTGAAACTACTGAATTCGCAACTCCAAGTGCAGCATTATTCAAAGTATTGTAAGAAGCAGGTGCTACAACAAAAACATCAAAAATCGTAGAATCACTCAAATGCTCAGCATCTGCTGTAAAGTGGTCTATGACGGGATTTTGCGAACACCACTCCAGCGCTTCTTTAGCAACATAACGCAAACCACTTTCAGTGATATAAACGACAACATCCGCTCCTTCCCTGCGAAAATCTCGAATAAGATCCGGCATACGGTATGCCGCAATACTTCCAGTGATAAAAAGAGCGACACGCTTTCCGGATAAATGTGTACCTGTTAAACGTATTTCACGGTCAGCGAGCGTAGATGGAGGTGGAGGTTCTAGATTCCAGTTTAAAGGCATTAATAATTTTAGGTTAAAAGTTTGAAAATAAAAGTTTAAGTAAAAAATTCAGCACAAAATAATCAGGTTAAAATCATGTTCATACGCACGACCACTTCGCTGGTTTCGTATAGAATCTGTTGCATAAAACCTCATTTTGATTCTATAAAACATTTGCTGCCAGTTCAGCCAGAGCTGAGCGTTCAACACTTGTAAAACGTACATGCCCCGCAAGCTGTGAACCCTTAAAGCGTTCAACCAGGGTGCTTAATCCGTTAGAAGAAAGATTTACATCTGTATTATCAATTTGGTTCGGATCACCTGTTAAAACGATTTTTGTGCCATCACCTGCACGACTGACTATCGTTTTCATTTCATGTGGAGTCAGATTTTGTGCTTCGTCCACGATCATATGTTGATTCGGAATTGAACGTCCACGAATATACGTTAACGGTTCAACAACAAGCATTCCGCGCTCCATTAGTTCTTGATAAGAATCCCGTTTTGAAGATTTTTTTTCGGAAGTATTATTGATCAGCAATTCCAAATTATCAAAAATCGGCTGCATCCAAGGTGATAGTTTTTCCTGTGTATCTCCGGGTAGAAAACCCAAATCACGTCCCATAGGAAAAATAGGACGAGAGACGAGCATTCGCGAATAAATATTGTCTACCATCATTTGCTGTAACCCTACTGCTAGAGCCAACAAAGTCTTACCTGTTCCTGCTTTTCCACTGAGTGTCACAATTGAAATATTTGGATCAACCAACAATGCCAGCGCCAGACGCTGCTCCAGATTCCTCGGACGTATTCCCCATACACCTTGTTCTTTTGAAACTGTTAAAAATTTATTCTTGCTCTGGTTATAAATTGCTAAAACATCTTCTTCTGGAACTTCAGGATTGTTTAGCAGAAGTCCTTGGTTTGGGAAAAATTTAATATTTTCATCCAGTTCTGATTTTACTTCTTCAATTGAAATAAAGGACTGTTGGTTTAAGTTCCGTAATTTTTTTTTGCTTACTTCACAGTGATGTATGCCTGAATATAAGTTTGAATCGTCTCTCCTACGTCCCTGATAAGAAATAGTTGGAACATTTAGCGTATTGGCTTTAGTACGTAAATTTTCATCACGTGAAACGAAGACAACATCCTTGTTTTCCCGGCTCAGCAACCAGGCGACAGCCAGGATGCGATTTGAAGGATTCCTAGAGTTGAAACTGAAAGGAATTGCCTCTGTTTCCGGATCAGCAAGTTCGATCCTTAATTTTCCTCCATTCGGCAGACTAACACCTTCTACAAGATTACCAAGTTGTCTGCATTCATCCAGTATTTTGCTGACTAAATTTGCTACCCTCCCCTTTTCGCCTAAATCCTGTCTAAGCGGTTCTAGTGCATCAAGAATGCTGACTGGCAGTAAAACTTCTTTCATAGGAAAGTCAAAAATAGCATCAGGAGTATAAAGCAGCACACTGATGTCCAGGACATAAACTGAAGGGTGATTCATGTGTATTTAGGTAGCAAAAAATGAATGTCACTCAATTTAAAAGTTCTAAGCATAATAAATTTGCTCATTATTTATTTTTGCTGAAATTAGCATTATCAGTCATAAAATTATTCTGTTGAAGAAAACATTATAAACCAGTTCTCACAGATCATCAATCAAAGAGGCTTTACTGTCAAGACTGCAGATTATTTTGTATGTGCTCGAAAAAATTATTACATCTTATTTCTTACTTTTTTGTAGAGCTGTGAAGCTTTAAATTCAGGTGTAAAAAACTCAAATTCTTGCATTTTCAGAATAATTCCGGTAAAAGATTAGTGGTAAATATATTACGCACTGCTCATGATACCTGTTTAGGAACAAAATATGGAATTTCAGTTAACATCCGGATTACAGCCTCAACTGCTTGAAGACGAACAGAAATTGTGGCTTGCTACCGCTATCTGCGGCGCGATTACTGCGGATGGCTCGGTTGCTCCTGAGGAACTTGAATATCTTGAACGTGCTCTCTCTTTTTTGCCGACCCAAGCAGATGTTGTAAAAATGATGCAGGCGGTAAAAGACCAGAAATTACCTCAACTGGATCGTTTTCCGGGAGCGACACGTGAGCTGGAAGTTAAAATTTTTATTGACCTGGCTACAGTTATTTCTGTGGATAATGTCCTTGGAGCAAATGAAATTGACTACCTACTTGATATCGGACTCAAACTTGGTTTTGGACGTGAATTTGTAAGGATTGTAATTCGTTGGGCAAGTGAAGGAATTGTCTGGAAACGTAAAATGATGCATTTGATTGATGCAGGAAGTTCGCTCGAAGCAGAATATTTGGATTAAGCATCCGCTATATCTGGTTAGATCTATTAAATAATTATTTTACATAAGAGACGGATTTAATTATCTGACCATATTTATTGGGCTAGACTGAGCTCAGTCAACATATGTTTGGTTTTTCCAGCGCTAAATTGAAGAAGGTAGTGTGGAGCATCCTCAGCGATTGTAAATTCAAAATGTGTTTTGTCCCTAGGAAGTAAGGCACGTAAAAAGCCTGATTTAGGCAAAAGTAAAATTTTGCGTCCCTTAATTATTCCCAAAGGAGTTTCTAAGCTGAGCTCCTCCCGAAGTTCAACCATCATTCTGATCATACTCATAGAACGTGGGAATCCTTTTTCTTCCAGCTCAATTGCTAGCAAAGGCAGAAATAGAGTAAATGAATAATCTTTGGTCTGGAGAATGTGGCGTAAATTTTTGCGTAGAAAGAAAATTAGTACCTCAAAAGGAACAACATTTTCCTGAGTCAAGTTTGTTTCAAATTGCAGCACCTTCCCAGCTTTTTCAAGCCTGGTACTCATAATTTGTCCAGAATAGGTGTTTTTTATCCGATAATCCTTACGTAGATCTTCTTCTTCATACCATTTGGGAAAACCTGAATTTGCTTCAAACCAGAGTGTTTTACGTGTAAAAACTTTTCCATCTGCTTTGGTGTTTTCGTTCTTTTCAACTATGTAATTTTTTGAATCTTTGGTCACCACTTCGTAACTAAAATGACTGTATCCACTGATTTCTGAACTTTGAACATCCAAATGTTTAAATGAAGTCTTTGTACCCGTTAGAAGTTCATCTATATAAGTTTCGTTAGCAGCAGCCGAGATTACTGAAATCATTATGCTGCATATGATTAGGGTATGAAAATAATAATTATTTATCCTTATCATTAGTTGATAGCCCCTTCGCATTTTCTACAAATTTTCCAGTGAGGTTTTGTGTATGGGGGATCCACTTGGCAGTTGCGGCACACAACTTCTTTACAGTGCGTACAGACCATTTTATATGCCTGAAAGCGAGAAACCACCTTCCCACATATTTTACAGTTTTCCTCCAATCTCCTCATTTTTTGTATAGCTTCTTGTTTTTTAGGTTTTTATTTTGTAATACTTCTCATAACGGTACAGTCATTATTATGCCAATATTTTTGACTGGCGCAAGCGCAATACTTAGAAGAATTAATACACTGATGAAGGAATTATAATACTGAACATCTTTCTGAACTATATAAAATTTAATTCCATTTAGTCCGGTTTTGTTTTCTTTAAAAAAATCTTTTGCTTTATACCTAAAAAAGATGTAATTGGATTTGATTTTGCAGACGGGATTTGCTTAAATTTGTCTATGGGAAAAAAGTTATCTGAAAAAATCTAAAATATAAGAAAGACTAGTAATCATGGAAGAAATCAAACGCCTCTTATTGGAAGAAAAGGCGGCACTGCTCGAGAATATTCGAGAAAAAACAGGTAATCAAAATAAATTGCAGAATGATATCGGAGATGCTATTGATTCTTCAGTAGAAGAACAGGATCGGGAGCTAGACCTGTTGCTACAAGATCGGGATCAGGCCAGACTTAAGGGAATTGAAAATGCTCTTCAACGTATGGCGTCTGATGACTTCGGTTACTGCGATGAGTGCGGTGAAAACATTTCCAAAAAACGACTGATGGCGGTACCTTTAACTAGCATGTGCATCAATTGCCAGTCAATTGAGGAACGCAATAGGCTTGCGCAAAATGCATTTTCTCGTGCAGACTACACAAGCCAAGTTTTGAGTGACGAGTAATTTTGAGGATCACTTATGAAGCCTTGGTTTAGTTCAGATACTGCATTCTGCTAACAATTTTTAAACACTCGCGAATGCCGGCTCTAATTGCATAAAGAGTGTTGATTAAAAAAATTATTGAAAAAACGTGCCGGAATTTTCAGTTTTTAATTCTGGAGTAGTATGGCCAATCTGCTGAATTATGATGCTGGCCAGTTACTGGCCTTTATTTTAGTGCTAGTTCGTGTTAGTGGCATAATCGCTACCGCACCGATATTCGGTAGTTCAGTTACGCCACCTCAGGTTAAGATTGTATTGAGCCTGATGCTGGCTTTGATTCTCTATCCTTTCATTCCTCCAATACAAGTTTTTCCTGATCGCCCTGATCACTATGTTATTCTGATTGCAAGCGAACTGCTGATTGGATTGGTACTAGGTATGATTGGCCAGTTTTTGTTTGCGGCAGTTGAATTTGCTGGAGAAGTTATTGGTTTTCAGATGGGGCTCGGTATGGCGATTATCTTTGATCCTCAATCTCAGGCGCAGGGTTCCTTAGTAGGAAGATTAGAAAGCACAACTGCGACACTCATTTTTTTAGCTATGGATGGTCATCTTATTGTTGTTCAGGCTCTTGTCAGAAGTTACTCTGTTCTTCCTCCAGGAGGGGCGCGAGTTAGCCAGCCTTTGGTTGAAAAACTGACAGAACTTTCTGCAAGTATTTTTTTCATTGGCTTACAAGTCGGGGCACCGCTGATTGTAGCTCTTTTTCTAGCAAATGCTATTGTTGGCCTACTGGCACGCTCTGTTCCGCAAATTCAGGTTTTTGTGGTTGGTTTTCCACTAACCTTATTACTCGGATTTTTGTTTCTGCTTTTCGGTATGCCATTTTATGGACAAGCGCTGCATCAGATGTTTGAAAAATTGGATACACAATTATTTAGTGTACTTACACTTTTAGGTGGTTAAAGCAACAACAACCGAAGAATTTGGAACATACGTCCGCATATCTATAAATTTATATATTTAAAGCACTTATTTCTTGAAAATCAATGGCAGAACAACAAGGTCAGGAAAAAACTGAAGCTCCAACGGAGAAAAAGCGCAGAGAGTCGCGTGAAGAAGGGCAGGTTGCCTTCAGTAAAGAACTCTCCTCTGCGGCATTGCTTGCAGGAATTGTTCTCACTCTGGTAGCCACTAGTCCTTTTATTCTCGATTCATTTCGGGAACTCATGACAAACATTTTCCGTCAGATGGCATCTGCTGATGAGTTGTCAGTCAACAGTATTTATACTTTGTCTGGAGAAATTATCACCACCATGCTACCCGCGTTTACACCATTCTTAACGGTTATTGTTTTAGTGGCTATTTTTGCTGCTGTTGTACAGGTAGGTATACAGATTACTTTCAAAGCCATTGTTCCTAAATTCAGTAAATTAAGTCCCTTAACAGGAATTAAACGTCTTTTTTCATCACAGTCTTTGGCCGATTTTCTTAAGAGTATGGCAAAATTGATTATTGTAGGATTTGTTGGGTATTTAACTTACATGGATAAAATTTCAGAATTGAACGGTCTTTCAGTTTCAACTCCGGAGGCAATTCTCAAATATAATTTTACCGTTGTCGCAGAAGTTGCGGGAAAGATCGTGCTTGCACTAGTGGCTATTGCAATTTTTGATTATTTTTATCAACGCTGGCATCATGAGCAACAAATGATGATGACGAAACAAGAGGTCAAGGAAGAGACGAAACAAACAGAAGGTGACCCTCAACTAAAAGCTAGAATCCGCCAGATTCAACGTGAAATGTCAAATGCTCGGATGATGCAGGAAGTGCCAAAAGCAGACGCATTGATCGTTAATCCGACTCACTTCTCAGTTGCTGTGCTTTACGACCGTGATATTATGGCAGCTCCAGAAGTTACAGCAAAAGGTGTAGATCACATGGCCCTGCGTATGCGAACAATTGCCAGAGAAAACAATGTCCCCATTCTCGAACGTCCGGAATTGGCTCGAGATTTATACGCAAATGTAGAAATTGGAGAAGACATCCCTGAACGTTTTTATAAAGCAATTGCGGAAATTCTGGCCTTTGTTTACAGACTTCGAAAGTGAGAAACTATTTATAGTCGCACTACTTTTAATACTAATCTTCAGGGTATATCCTAAATATAAAACAAATATTCTTTTTGGAGCAATATTTGCAACTGGCTGGTCCGTGGATTTTTTTTTGATTCACAGATATTTTTTGAGACCTTTTGGTAATGGATGACCAGTGGCCACAGCAAGCATACCTTTAAACAATATAGTCAAAAAGTCTGATGTCATTCTTGCCGCAGGTGTGATGTCAATGCTCCTGATAATGGTGGTACCTCTACCACTTTTGGTCCTCGATTTACTCCTTGCATTAAGTATATCAGTAGGAGTACTGATTCTTTTTGTTGCTTTATTTACGGAGAGTTCGCTCGAGTTTTCCTCCTTCCCATCTGTGTTGCTTATCGCGACAATTTTCCGGCTTTCTCTTAATGTTGCTTCTACGAGACTTATTTTATTGGAAGGTCATCAAGGTTCTGGAGCAGCAGGGTCGATAATTAATTCTTTTGGGGAATTTGTAGTTGGTGGAAATCAGATTGTTGGGATAATCATTTTCTTGATACTGGTTATCATCAATTTTGTTGTAATCACAAAAGGTACAGGACGTATTGCTGAGGTTGCCGCACGTTTTACTTTGGATGCCATGCCTGGGAAGCAGATGGCGATTGACGCGGATTTAAATGCAGGACTTATAGATGAAGACGAAGCTCGCCATCGGCGTTCAACTATTCAGCGTGAATCGGATTATTTTGGGTCACTTGACGGTGCTAGTAAATTTGTGCGGGGTGACACAATTGCCGGTTTGATTATTACCTCGATTAATATTTTAGGCGGATTGTTGGTAGGAATTACTCAGTTTGATATGTCTGCTGGGGATGCATTTAACTCTTATGCAACTCTAACGATTGGTGATGGACTCGTCTCGCAAATTCCTGCGTTGATAATTTCAATCGCCGCAGGTATTGCCGTCACCAAAGCCTCCGGTGAGAATAAAATTTCTGTTGATTTGCAAACACAAATTTTCAGCAATGTTCAGGCATTGTATGTAGTTTCAGCTGTTCTTCTTACTTTTTCATTAATTCCGGGTTTGCCGGTAGTTCCATTTTTGCTGTTAGCGATTTGTACTTTCACATTGGCGCAAATGAGTAAACGTTCCAACTTGAACATAGCGACAGAAGAGCATCAGGAAGAGCAGGCACGGTTGCAGAAAGAATTGAGTGAAGAACCGGAAGATATTGAATCATTACTTACGATTGATATCCTCGGCCTGGAACTGGGTTACGGTATGATACCGTTAGTGGATGAGGATCAGGATGGCGAACTGCTGAAACGGATCAAGGCAATCAGGCGACAAATTGCGACTGATTACGGATATATCGTGCCTGCACTGCATATTAAAGATAATCTTGAATTATCACCTGGTGAATATTCAATTACAATTAAAGGAATTGAGATTGCCCGTAATGAGCTGATGATGGGACACCACCTTGCCATGAAGACAGGGGATGTTGATGAAGAGATCCCCGGAGTTGATACAGTTGAACCAGCATTTGGACTACCGGCAATCTGGATTGCGGAAGAAGATGAGGAACGCGCTCAGTTTTCCGGATACACTGTTGTTGATCTGCCAACTGTTTTGGCTACACACCTGACAGAAGTTCTGAAAAATCATGCATTTGAATTTATCGGTCGACAGGAAACCCAGAAACTTATCGACTCTCATGCCAAGTCCGAGCCAAAAGTTGTTGAAGAATTGATCCCATCACTGGTATCATTAGGAGTCGTGCAAAAAGTTCTACAGAATTTGCTTAAAGAACTAGTATCTATCCGAGACTTACATACAGTTCTTGAGACTCTGGCGGATGTTGCTCCAATAACTAAAGATCCTGATTTGCTCACAGAGCATGTTCGTCAGAATCTTTCAAGGCAGATCACAAGACAATATCAAACACCAGATGGTATGCTGCCCCTGATTACAATGAACCAGGATTTGGAAAATCAAATTGCCTCTGCAATCCAGGATTCGGGTCAAGGTGCATATCTTGGCTTGAATCCTAACATGGCACAGGCGATCATAAATGGAATTGACGGAATGATGGAGCAATTTACTATCAACAATTATCAGCCTCTTTTGCTTTGTTCACCGCTGATTCGTCCGCATGTAAAAAAACTAGTGGAGCGTTTCATTCCTAATCTTGTAGTACTTTCTCATAATGAGGTAGCACAGGATGTTCGTATTGAAGCACTTGGTGTAGTTGAATTAAGTGGTTAAGAAAATAAATGTTGAGTTTCTAAATAGTAATTAAATCAACTCAAAACGAAGACCAAAATCTATTTGAAAGCAATCTTATGAATCTAAAGCGTTACCGCGTCAATAATATCAAAGAAGCTTTGAAATTCATAAAGCGCGATCTGGGCCCAGACGCACTGATTGTTTCCACTCGTCAAGTTAAAGAAGGAAAAGGTGCTTTTGGAATGTTTGGTAAAAAAATGTTGGAGGTAACTGCTGCACCAGGTGAAAAGAAAAACCCCAGTGTTGCCTCAAAAGTAACTACTAAGAAAGCTCTAGAATCATATCGAGGCGGTAAAGATTCTGTTGAAGACACATTCGCTGATACATTCATGAGACCTCAGAAAAATTCTGCGCTTCCTGTTGCTGATCAAACTCGCAACATTATGCTGCCGATCCAAAAAGAGCTACAGGGAATTCAACTGACTTTAGGAGATTTGAGCTCACAACCAAATGCTCTTGACAAACATCTTGTTGGTGAATTGAAAAACGAGCTTGGAGAGATGCGGCACATGATTCATGTTTTAGCATCACGTTCGGGTAACTTAAGTGATCCGGATATTCCTGAAAATCTGCTGCTTTTATATCAGCAAATGAAATTCAGTGGCTTAGAAGAAAAGTTCGCTCGGCGTTTGGTTATGGAAGCCGAGCGAAATCTGAATGGAGATGATCTTGAAAATTTCGCTTACGTTAAAATTTTTCTAGCCCGTATGTTGATGAAAATAATTAAAATCACCAGAGGACTTGAGGGGGTAAAATCTTCGCAAAGAATATTAGCATTGCTGGGACCAACTGGAGTCGGCAAAACAACTACAGTCGTCAAGATCGCTGCAGAGCAAATGCGGAAGCATAAACGAAAAGTGGCGTTGATTTCAGTTGACACAAACAACCGTTCATCCTCAGAACAACTTCGTGCTTTCGCCAAACTGATTAAAGCTCCGTTTAGTACTGTTAAAGAAAAAGCTGAGCTGAACCGACTTATTAATAGTTATGAAGATTATGATTCAATTATTATTGATACTGAAGGCTTTTCTCAACGAAATGACGAACAATTGTTTGAAATGCGAGAAATATTTGACGAACGAGGCCGTATCCAAAATTCACTCGTATTGAGTGCGACAAGCAAAGACGTCGACATGATTGAGGTTACTAGGAAATTCGGCTGTATGCCTATAGACAGTATTATTTTTACAAAACTTGACGAAAGTGCTACTTACGGCTCCCTCTTTAACCATGCTATTCGTTTCAAAAAACCGCTCTCCTATTTGACGTTAGGGCAAAAAGTTCCTGAGGATCTTGAGGTTGCCTCAAGGGAACGTTTGGTTGACTTGCTGTTGAACATTTCCGGAAAATGAGAAATGAGTGGAAAACATGCCTACTACAAAAAACCCCTATAACGAAAAAACTCAGCAGAGTAGAGAAGATCAACTGATCAAACACGCCCCTCTGGTTAAACGTGTGGTAACTAGAATGGCCGCTCGGTTTCCTCCTGGAGTGGACCATGAAGAGCTGTATCAGGTCGGCATGATTGGACTTCTCGATGCAGTTGACAAGTTTGATCCAACTCGTGATGTTAAATTTAAAACATATGCTGAATTTCGTATCAAGGGTGCAATCCTTGATGAACTTCGTTCGATGGATTGGGTACCCCGGTCTGTGCGTGCGGCGACAAATGAGTGGGGTAAAGCATGGCGCAGCCAGACCTTTGAATTTGGACGTGAGCCTAGTGATCAAGAAATGGCCGATCATATGGAAATGAATCTGGAGGAGTATCACGAATTTATTCTCAAGGCAAGCCCTACACCTTTAATTTCTATAGAAGAATTTAAAGAACATTCCAACCAGGAAGACAGCACAAATTTGTTAGAAATTCTCGCGAAACCCGGTGAGAAGGATCCATTTGATCTGCTTTCTATGCAGCAGATGAAGAACAAACTCGCGGATGCTGTTGCAGAACTTGAAGAGAGGGAACAACTGGTACTTTCTCTTTATTATCAGGAAGAAATGAACTTGAAGGAAATTGGAGAAATCCTTGGAGTTATTGAGTCGCGAGTGTCTCAAATACGGACAAAAACCATCCTCAAATTGCGTGCTAAATTACGCTTGATGACCAGAGACGGTATGGAGGGTTAGCTACTAGCTATAAAATAATGCTGAATGACATATCTTCTATAACCCAAATGCTTGAGGAAATGGTTGAACATCAGCAGGTCAAGGTTCTCAAAGTTGCTCGAGGAATTATACCAGATGCAACCCCGGAAGACATACGAAACCCCCAAGATTTCCCGGAACTTTCCTCCGACTCACTTTTCAACTACGAAGACGGTATCCTCACGGGGTACCTTTCACTACAGATTGCTCTACGCAACCTCAACAAAGCATGAATCTGGCAGGATTTTTTAGCTTTCATGCAGTATTGATTGAGTTTAAACTAAGATCGTAAAGTTAATTTCTTTGAGCAAATCAATTGTTCATTAAGGTCAGAAATCATTGTTCAACAAGCTCCTAAACAAAACAAATCAAATGACAACAAAACCGATCAGTCGTTTTCCAGTTCCTGAACTAAAAGATTTACCCCAGGACATTCAAGAAAGAATAATGAGAGTTCAGGAAAAATCAGGATTTGTGCCTAACGTATTCCTCGTCCTGGCTCAGCGTCCAGAAGAATTTAGATCTTTCTTCTCCTATCATGATGCCTTGATGGAAAAAGAAGGTGGTCTTACAAAGGGTGAACGCGAAATGATAGTGGTTGCTACTTCAGGCCTCAACCAATGTACCTATTGTGTTGTAGCTCACGGTGCGATTGTACGTATACGAGAAAAAAATCCAATTCTTGCAGATCAACTTGCTACAAATTATCGTAAAGCGGACATCACTCCAAAACAGAAAGCAATGCTTGATTTTGCTGTCAAAGTCACTCTGAATTCTGCTGAAATAAATGATGCTGATTATGAAAAAATGCGGAAGCAAGGGTTTTCCAATGATGAAATATGGGACACTGGTGCTATTTCAGCGTTCTTTGCGTTATCAAATCGTATGGCAAATTTGACAAGTATGAGACCAAATGATGAATTTTATTTGCTGGGTCGTATACCAAGAAAATAAACTTTAGTTCTTCTTTAAAATGTCTACTGCAAAACAATATAAATTCATCAGGAAACTTGCAAAAATCGTGGGGCTGTTCTTCATTTTTTGTTGGTTGGCGCAGACGTTAATTGCTAGTTCGCTTTTGCTAAAAAGCAGCAAAGGTGTGTCTTTCCAGTTAGAAATAATAGCTGATGGTTTAGGCGTTCCTTGGGGCATGACATTTCTCGGTACCGATCAAATATTGTTTACTGAAAGAAATGGAAAGATTCTCCTCCTTGATCCTGAAAGCGGTATGGTCAGCTATATCTCAGGTGCCCCGAAAGTTATGTATGCGGGACAGGGTGGGTTGTTGGATGTTGCCACTCCTCCTGGTTACACAGAGGGAGACTGGATTTATTTTACCTACAGCAAAAAGTTGCAAGGTAAGGGTGTTACCGCACTGGTTCGTGCGAAGCTGATTGGTAAGCATCTTGTCGAATTTCAAGATTTGCTGATTACACGTTCTGCAAGTAACACTAGCAGACATTTCGGGAGCCGTATTACCTTTGATGACGAGGGCCATCTTTATTTCTCAGTTGGTGACCGTGGTGTACGAACTAATGCTCAGGATTTGTCCACGCACGCTGGATCGATTATTCGTTTAGCTCTTAATGGCAGTGTTCCTGAAGATAATCCTTTTTTTCAGAAAGATGGTGTTTTGCCGGAAATCTGGAGTTATGGACACCGCAATCCTCAGGGAATTTTCTTTGACATTATTCAGCAGCGTCTCTGGTCAATTGAACATGGACCACGCGGAGGAGATGAAATCAACCTCATCCTGCCAGGGCGCAACTACGGCTGGCCTATTATTTCATACGGCAAGGAATACTGGGGTCCAGTTCAAGTTGGAGAAGGTACAGAAAAAGAAGGAATGGAACAGCCGGTTAAGTTCTATGTACCGTCAATTGCACCTGGAAGTTTGATTGTGTACTCAGGAAAAGCTTTTTCTGCCTGGAAAGGGAACTTGTTTGCGGGTGCTTTAAAATTGACCCACCTGAATCGTGTAGAAATTGACAAGGATGGCAGGGCCGTTGGCGAAGAAAGACTTCTGGAGAAGTTTGGAGAACGAATCCGAGCAATATTAGAAAGTCCGGAAGGCTGGCTTTATCTATCAACTGATAGTGGAAAAATCTTGAGGATCCGACCAGTTGAAAATAATCAATAAATTATTCATAGTTTTGAATTAACAGCAAAAAAGATCGAAGGAGGTTAAGTGAAAAAAGCTGTTATCATCGGTGTTGGGGCTGAGCAAGGTCTGGGGGCTCAACTGGCCAAACGATTTGCGTCAGAAGGCTTGCATGTTTTTATTGCCAGTAGACATCAGTCTAGACTTGAGGCATTGAAAATTGAAATTGAACGGGCAGGAGGTAAAGCCTCAGTAGTCTGCACTGACGCAACTAACGAAGAGCAGGTAATAAATCTGTTTGAAAAAGCAGGCGGCGGAATAAGCCTAGCAGTCTATAATACCGGGAATAATTTTCCAGGCCAAATCATCGATATGGATGCAGAATATTTTAAGAAAAGCTGGGAATCATGTTGCTTTGGAGGGTTTTTGTTTGGCAGGGAAGCAATCCGTAGTATGATTCCGTCTGGAAAGGGAACTTTGTTATTTACAGGGGCAAGTGCTTCTACGCGGGGACGAGCCAATTTCGGGGCTTTTAATTCCGCAAAGGCAGGTTTACGCATTCTTGCGCAGGCAATGGCCAAGGAATATGGTACAAAGGGAATTCATGTAGGACATGTTATAATCGATGGTGCGATAGCTGGGGACAAGATTAAACGTAATCTTCCTGAACTTGCAGAAAAACTTGGAAAAGAAGGAATGATAAATCTCGAAGGAATTGTTGACAGCTACTCGTATCTTTATAATCAGCCTCCACAGTCTTGGACGTTTGAACTTGATCTGCGCACCTCAATTGAAAAATGGTAGAAATGGAAACATGTTTTAACTGCTTTACCTAAATTTTTACTAATGCATTGTAAAAGATGGGATCATTTGACCGAATTCCGATAATAGATATAGGAGAAATCAACGAAAGTGATGGTCCTGGAATTAATTCAATAGTTCGGCAAATAAGAAAAGCCTACGGAACTGCAGGATTTGCTTATATTGTAAATCACAGAGTAGCTCCTTTATTGATCAAACAACTTTTTCAAAAATCTGTTGATTTTCATTCTTTGCCCTACAAAGAAAAAATTAAGATTGAACTGAATGAGCTGCATAGGGGCTATATACCTATAAATACTTCTACTGACAGGAATTCCAAACTGGCAGTGGTAACAAAACCAAACCAGAGTGAGTCATTTATTATGATGAGGGAAGCAGATATGAACGATCCAGCTGTAAAATCGGGAGACTATCTAGCCGGACCGAACCAGTGGCCGGAAGGTTTACCTGGTTTTCAGGAAATATTGACTTCCTATTTCGATGAACTGACCCATCTATGTCACAAAATTTGCCGAGTAATTGCTTTAGTTCTAGGAGCCGATCTAAAAACTTTTGCCTCAGAATTTAATCCACCTACAGCATTTCTTAGATTAATAAAATATCCGCCAGCACTAGCTAACGAATCGAATGATCTTTACGGTTCAGCTCCACATACTGATTTCGGCTGTATTACGATTCTAGCTCAAGATGAAACCGGAGGCCTTCAGGTTAAAAATTCTCAGGGTCAATGGATTGATGTCCCATTTATCAAGGATTCTTTTGTAATGAATATTGGGGACATGCTGCACCGTTGGAGCAATGGACTATTAATTTCTACGCCGCATAGAGTGATAAACTGTACTGGGCGAGAGCGTTATTCTTGTCCTTTTTTCTTCGAGCCAAATGTTAACGTAAATGTATCCCCATTGCCTTGTTGTATAAATGATCACAGACCAAAGCAGTTTGA